>JAICPX010000321.1 GCA_025929635.1 Chitinophagaceae bacterium | reverse complement strand
GCAACCGGAGAATCGAAGATCTTCAGAAACAGCATGCCGTCCATCACGGGAATATCATCTACATAGATCGATCTGCCTGTAACATGGGTGGGCGCATCAAAGTTGACACCACCAACCCCTAAAGAGGAATCTTGAAGCTGATCGATATTTTTATTTTTCTCGTTTAAAAGCATACGCTCAAATTGGAGCCCCTAAATCCCTTTTGCTTCGCGGTACCCGCAATGACGAGGGGACTTTTTATGCGGCAATAGTTTCTATTTCTTCATCGATTTGATTTTAATAACACCTGCCGGAATTCCGACTATTCTAAGATGATTCAAATACCGGAGTCCCAAAGTCCCCTTCAGCGGATTTAGGGGCTACGATATAACAATTTTTAAGCTCTTCATATTTAAGCCCCCAACAATATTTGTTTTGTCAATTCCCTGCTGTTAGTTGTTTCGTTTATATGAGCAATGAATAATTGTCTTAATAAAAGTGTTTTGTATTCTTTTGTCCCCCTTGCATCACTGATCGGTGCGATCTCATCATTCATGATCTGAATTGCTTCACGCAATGTACCTGGATCGATCTTTTTGCCTTTTAAAAAAGCAACGGTGTTTGAAAGGTATTTGGGGTAAGGCGCTACACCGCCCGCTGATAAATGAATGCTTTTTATTATACTGTTCTTATCCGCTTCGATCAAACAGGCAGAATTAACAGAAGCAATATCTAACCATGTACGTTTACAAACTTTTTCAAAATTGAATACCGCGGCAGCGGAAGGCTTTGTAAACACTATTTTCTCAATAAACTCATTGCTTTCTTTGTCGAGTTGCTTATATCCTTTGTAAAAATCTTTAAGAAAAATGATTCTCCTGTTTTCACCATTACTTAATACGATCTCTGCATTCAATCCCAGGAAGAAAATAGTCATATCCCCGATCGGCGATGCATTCACTAAATTGCCCGCCATTGTGGCCATATTACGAATGGGTGTGGAAGAGACCAGTTTTATATACTTTTCCAAATACGGAAAAATATTCTGGATGACCGGTGACTCCGCAAATTCGGTAACAGTAACCGATGCGCCTATGACACATTTATTCCCTTCAAGAGCTATACCTTTTAAATTTTCATTGTCAAAAAAATGATCGGTTGCTGATCTTTTTACTTGTGAATGCTGCTGAACTATCAGGTCCGTTCCACCACCCAATATTAATTTACCATTTGCCCGCGGTTTGTCTTTTTCCGATTCAGTTCTTAACTGTAGCAATCTTTCCTTGATCTTTAGAAAATACCCGGGAATAAAATTATTTTTTACAAGCCACTGGGTTGTGCTTGTACCAGGCTTTTCAGCTAGTTTATCACTTAGAATTTTTGCTGCCCTTTCAATTGATTTGTACCCTGTGCAGCGGCAAATATTTCCATCAATAGATCTTATCGCGTCATTATAGCTTGTAGTCGTTTCATTGATCACAAAACCAGTCAACGACATTACAAAACCCAGTGTACAGAACCCGCATTGTGTTCCGTTGGTATCCACCATCGCTTGCTGTACTGGTGAAAGCTCTTTACCATTTATACCCTCAACCGTTACAATGTGCTTTCCCTGTGCATTACCCAATGGCATCAGGCAGCTGGTCATTGAACGATAAACCAATGTCTCCTCTTGCCGGCCGGCAGGAAGATTTTCAAAACTCCCGACTAAAATGTTACATGCACCGCAGTCACCTTCCCGGCAGCCGATCTTTGTTCCCATTAATCGTTTATGATAGCGTACAAAATCCAGCACAGTGCTGCCGGATGGCAAACTGGTTTTAATAGTTTGATTATTCAGAATAAACTGAATCATTTAGTATGCGATTTTGTCAGGGCTTTCACTCCATTTCTTAAAAGCGGCCTGGGCTTCATCTCTTAACAATTGCTGTGTAAATATCTTTCTTTCTGAAACCGGCTTTGCTATTTCCTCATAGATCAGTTTATCATCGAAGTGGATGGCGGCAGCATCTTCCTTGCTGTTTGCATAATAGATCTTGTCGGGTCTTGCCCAGTAAATAGCAGCTAAACACATCGGGCATGGTTCGCAACTTGTATAAATCTCACAGCCGGTAAGCTGGTAAGTTTTTAAGCGCTTACAGGCTTTCCGGATCGCAACTATTTCAGCATGTGCAGTGGGGTCATTTGTAGCGGTAACGTTATTTGTCCCGCGGGCAATCACTTTACCATTTTTTACAACCACTGCGCCAAAAGGACCTCCATTAACTTTTTCAACATTGGAAATCGAAAGGCGAATCGCCTTTCTCATGAACTTGGCAGCGTCGTTTTTCCCCATACTATTTTCTTACTCTTAAAGATAACAATAATGAGGCAACCCTGCATGATGGGACATTAATCCTGCGACATTAACTTTAAACTGGTTTGTTGTAAAGAATGACGGTGTCATTCATCTATTTCAACTCCTTCTTTTATGTCCTTTCTCCACAAATTTTTTCCCTCTTTGAAAAACAAAATGCGGATCAGCTTGTCATTTGCTGAATAGAGTTTCCATTCGTTGTTCTTTGAACCATGATGATAATATCCTTTCCAGTAATATTCTTTATTAGCTGTCCATTTGATCCATAAGCCGTCGGGCAAACCGCTATTGTAATTTCCGGAATCTTTCAATGTACCATCGGGGAAGTAATTTACAAAGACACCATGCAACAAACCATTTTCAAATACCGGGTGATAGTGTTCCTGCGAAGAATTGTTATCAATGCTCTGCCGAAGTTCTTCACCAGGCACCAGGCAATTTTTTATTGCACAAAAACTATTGATGGCTGTCGTATATTTCACCACCCGATCTTTGTCATCATGATAAAGTTTTGTTATCGGCATGGAAACCCTTTTTGGATGATAGCGGGTTTTCTCATTTTGAAACCGGGTCCATCTATCAGCTGAATAGGTCCTGATGAATTGTGGTTTACCGTTCCTGTGCCAGCCCATCCATTTTCCATCCGGTATGCCTTTCTTTAATAAACCGGAGTCGAGCACCTGGCCATTCTCATACCAGCTCTTCCATGGGCCGTTCAATGATTTTTTATTTTTATTATGTTGCTGATCACTGCCCGAATCGGGTAGTGGTGGCTGCGCGATGCCTGAGAAATGGCAAGCGCAAAGGATTTTTATCAGAAACAGTAGTTTCATTGGCAAGCATGGCAAAGCTATAATTTTAATTTTTGAACTGCGGATATACGGGGGCACACAAGGAAGATGGAGTTTTTGTCAGCATTCTCTGTGTTCACCTGTGCCTGTCGTGCCCCGTGGTTTTATTGTTCCCTTACAGAAGATAGGCGCAAAAGCATAAAATGATTTGTTTCAATAGATCAGTGACCTACGATCCTTACCACATCGATTGTTGAGTTAACGACTGCCCCCGAGTTCATTACCGCAGCAATATAATAATAATGGTATCCGGGAAATACCTGTTCATGTTTATGCGAATACTTCAGGGTTCCATCCGGGAATATTTCCTCAATGGGATCAAACAGGTCGCCCACTTCGGAATGATAAACAACAAAATGATCCACATCGGATAAGGACGTCATACCCCAATTAACAACTATATTTTTGGCCTGGCGGTGGCATCTTATGTACCTGAATAGCGTTTGGGCCGAAGGGTTACTCACCGCCGGTACGAGGCCGCTGGATGGGGTTACTGGTTGCTGATCGCTGGTGATAGCGGAAAGACCCAATCCTACCAGGATGGGTAGTAAGAGAAGTTTAAGAGCTGGCATAAATGATGGTTTGTGTATTAAAATTAAACAAACGATAAGCGGGTATGCGGAAAAAAATATCAACAGGTATGAATAAAGCTGATATTTGCCAAATGCAGTCAGTGGCCGGTAGATTAATTAATTTCTATCAATCATTAAAGCCGCCACAAGATCTTCCTAAAGGCATTGAAGTCTTATTTCCGCAAAAAGATCCGCAGGTGATCGTGATCGTAGAAACCTTTTTCAAAAAATATTTTAATGATCATCATCCGCGTGGTTTAATACTGGGTATTAACCCCGGAAGATATGGGGCTGGTATAACCGGCGTAAACTTTACGGCGCCCAAACAATTAAGAGAATATTGCGGTGTTGATCATCATTTCAGGATCTCTTCAGAGCTATCGGCGGAATTTATTTATGAAATGATCAATGCATATGGTGGGGTAAAAAAATTCTATCACGATTGGTTTATTGGCTCGGTTTGCCCGTTGGGCTTTGTTACCTCCCCCCGATTGTCGAACGACCCCATCCCGAGGGGGAAACCCATCCCTGCCACAATTAAGAAAGACGAATCTACCGGCTACCCCTCCGGAGGAGGGAATGCGACAGGCCTTATAAAGGAGAAAGATGGGAAGAATATCAATTACTATGACGATAAAAGATTATTGGAAGCTGTCACTCCATTTATAATTGACTGCATCAATAAGCAGGTGGCAATGGGTTTTAAGACAGACAAGTGCATTTGTGTTGGTGGGGAGAAGAATTTCAAATTCTTATCGGCTTTGAATAATAAACACAAATGGTTTGGTGAAATAATTCCTTTGCCACATCCCCGTTTTATCCTTCAATACCGCCGCAAGCAAAAGGATATTTACATTCATCAATATTTGTCAGCACTAAGATTTGCGGGTTAAAATGATTCCCTTAGCTTTGCCCTTCCTTAATTTTCGAATATGAAAATGCCTCAAGGTTCGAAAACCAGAAAATAAGAACCTGAATTCTCCGAATTTTTAAGCAACATTCGTTGCACTATTCTCATTTTTCACTTTTTACTTTTGAATTTTTAATTTTTTTCAATCATGCAGAACCAACCTGTACATAAAAACAAACTATCTCATTTTTTTTCCTTGATTCGACGGTCAATCCGTGGCGGCGATTATGATTATACGCAGGGAAGTATCCGCACTGCAATTGTATTGCTCGCCGTCCCGATGATCCTGGAATTAAGTCTTGAGAGCGTATTTGCAGTAGTGGATATGTTCTTTGTGGGTAAACTTGGTTCCAATGCGATTCAAACTGTTGGATTAACAGAATCCGTAATTACCATTATTTACACGATTGCTATTGGCTTAAGCACGGCAGCCACC
The DNA here is from genome assembly GCA_025929635.1 of Chitinophagaceae bacterium. Taxonomy (GTDB): domain Bacteria; phylum Bacteroidota; class Bacteroidia; order Chitinophagales; family Chitinophagaceae; genus VBAS01. The sequence goes on along the minus strand of JAICPX010000321.1, from coordinate 499 downwards.
GCTATGGTAGCAAGAAGAGTTGGCGAAAAAGATCCGGAAGCTGCCGCCCATGCAGGTGCACAATCGATGCTGATCTCGATGATCATTACTGTAATAATAAGTATCGCGGGAGTGGTGTTTGCCCCCGACATTCTCCGGTTGATGAATGCCGATCCCGACGTGATAAAAGAAGGCACTGTATTTACAAGGATCATGCTTGGCGGCAGCATTGTTATCATTTTACTTTTCCTGATCAATGGAATTTTCAGGGGAGCCGGGGATGCTGCCATCGCCATGCGTAGTCTTTGGATAGCAAGCCTGATCAATATTTTTTTATGCCCTACGCTGATAAATGGTTATGGGCCTTTTCCGGCGCTTGGTTTGACGGGTGCGGCGATTGCAACAACTATCGGCCGAGGAATTGGAGTAGTATATCAATGTTATCATCTTTTTGGGAAAAACAGGGGTGTAGTTAAAATAAAAATGAAACATTTTACGTGGGACACACCACTGATAAAAT
>JAICPX010000085.1 GCA_025929635.1 Chitinophagaceae bacterium | reverse complement strand
TTTATATCTATCAATTGCCGCAGAATTATACATTCTCTGCTGTTGGAAATTATTTGATACCAATTACCGTATTCCATCCAAGTATTGAAGGTTGTGGTGGCTCAATTGAGATCACATTGCCGGTAACTGTAATTGCTGCCCCCGTTTCCGATTTTACAGTGTCAGCTCCTAATTGTGTGAATGACCAGGTCCAGTTCAATGCAACCACCACCACGAGCAATGGCGTGCCGGTAAATCAATGGACATGGAATTTTGGGGATAATACGACGGGCAATGGCCAGAATCCTGTGCATACTTACACAACGGCGGGCACATTTGATGTGGCACTGCGCGGCATTGCCGACGATGGATGCGTAGGTGATACAACGAAGCCAATCGTGATAAATGCAAAAACGACTCCTGTTATTGTTGAAGACACCGTCTATGTATGTAATAATGCAAGTGCAACATTCAATGTCCAGAATCCGGTAGCGGGTGGTACTTATAGTTGGTATAGTGCGGTAACAGGAGGCACTTTACTTGGAACAGGAAATTCTGTGACCGTTAATAACGTGACCGGTTTTGTAAATGTTTATCTCGAAGCATCTGTGAATGGTTGTGTCAGCACGACAAGAGACAGCGCGACAGCCGCCATACTTCCTGCATTGGCGGCACCGGTTGTAGTGATTGATACAGCAGGAGTCAATATGATCCGGTTCAGGTGGAGTGCTGTTCCAAATGCAACAGGCTACGAAGTATCGACCAATAATGGTGCTTCATGGGCGGCTCCATCATCAGGATCAACAGGATTAACGCATACTATTTCAGGTTTGACGCTTGGAGCAACAGTAACATTGCAGGTACGGGCATTGGGCGGTTGTTTACCAGCAGTATCAGCTCCGGTTCAAGGCCAGACAAGAACCGACCAGGTCTATATCCCGAATTCATTCACACCAAATGGTGACGGACGCAACGACGTGTTGAGAGTGTATAGTAATGTGATAAGATCTCTGAAGATTGTAATATTTAACCAGTGGGGTGAAAAGGTTTATGAATCCACCGATCAGAATATGGCCTGGGATGGAAGATATAAAAACAAACCGCAACCATCGGGTGTGTATATATATGTGGCGGAGATAATTATTAATACGGGAGAAAAGATCTCAAGAAAAGGATCTATAAACCTTGTGAGATAATGTGATAATGAAAATGAAGCGTGGAATAATAATATTACTGCTCAGTTCATTCTTCGGTTTGGAGGGTTTTACACAAAACCTTTCAAACCGCGGAACGGAGTTTTGGGTTGGGTATGGACATCATCAGTTCATGGAGCCGGGTCAGCCCAATAGCCAGGAGATGGTGCTTTACTTTAGTGCTGAACCAGGACAACCTGCTAATGTCACCGTTACGGTACAAGGAAGAACTGCCGTGCAGACAACAAATTATTTTGTTCCTGCCGGCACAGTGATCGCTTCTAACTATATGCCCAAATCGGGCCCCAATGATTGCCGGTTGTATGACGTACCTCCGAGCTTTGGTGGTAATGGTGGTGAAGGGCTTTTCATCATGTCAATTCATATTGAAAGTGACGTTCCAATTGTGGCCTATGCTCATACATTCGGGTCCCTTTCTTCGGGTGCCACAATGCTCATGCCTGTTGAAACGTATGGCTATGCTTATGTATCCATAAATAGTAAGCAGCGCTATGCCAATAATTGTTTTTCCTGGGCATATGTTGTTGCATCGCATGATAACACCGTAGTTGAGATCACGCCATCTGTTCTTACACGGCTCGGTAAACCAGCAGGGGTGCCATTTACCGTTACCCTTAATAAAGGACAGGTCTACCAGATCATCGGTGCTAATCCAACTAACGGTGCAGATGCACTGGAAGTTTCAGGAACAAAATTCAGATCGATTGCAAATGCTTCGGGCGATTGCTACCCCGTTGCTGTATTCTCCGGAAGTAGTCGTACTACAAATCCGATCAGTTGCGGTAGCGGCGGTGGCGATAATGATAACCAGCAATGTTTTCCTACGCAGGCCTGGGGAAAAAGGTATTTAACCGCTCCAACGTCAAGATCATCGGCTCCTGCTCAATTTCAAACAAACTCATATAAAGTGCTGGTAAAAGATCCTGCAACTGTTGTTAAAAGAAATGGAGCAGTCTTAACCGGGCTACAGCAAAACAGTTTTTATTTTTTTGAAAGTGGCAGCGCTGACCTGATTGAAGCAGATAAGCCGGTTATGGTAGCACAGTTCATGACAGGAGGTACGTGTATGGGAGGCGGAGGAAATGTAGGAGACCCTGAAATGATGTATATAAGTCCGTTAGAACAAGGCATAAAACGAATTGGCTTTTATAGAAACACGAGAGAAGCCATTACTGTGAATTACCTGACATTAATTATTCCCAATAATGGTGTGTCTTCTTTACGAATCGACGGCAGTGCATCATTTGATCATAGTTATGCTCATCCGCAATTGCCCGGTTACACAGTTGTTGTCAAGCGGTGGGTACCTTCTGCCCAATCGCAAGCCATCGTAACAAGTGATTCCGCATTTACTGCCATTACTTATGGGTTGGGATCAGTTGAAAGCTATGGCTACAACGCAGGCACATTGATCAACAATCTGAATGCGGTCAGCTCAATTCAAAATGTGCTGGACCCTTCTACTCCCCAACATGCATACACGTGTCTTGGTGCTCCTGTAAAGATCTCTGCATTGATGGCCTATCAACCAACCAGGATAAATTGGTCACTAAGCCAGCTGGGACCTGACGTTACTCCAAATACGGATGTGAATGATATGTCACCTGTATTAATAGGTACCGTTGTGCAAAATGGAATTACTTATTATAAATATGACCTTGCTGGCACCTATGCTTTTAACAGGGCAGATACATTCGTGCTGCCAATCCAGGCCTATCATCCATCTATCGAGAACTGTTACCAAAGAGACAGTTTGTATATCAAGATCATTGTTAAACCCAAACCCGTTGCAGAATTTAGTTTTTCTCACACGGGTTGTGAATTAGATACCGTTTATTTTACCGGGACAGGAACTACATCGAACAACTATACAATTCGGGACTATAACTGGATATTCCCCGGTCCATCTGCTGCAACGGGTCAACTTGTAAATAAGTTATTACCGGCAGGTACACACAATGTAACTCTTAACGTAGTAACGCAAGAAGGTTGTGTTGACGATACAACAAGAAGCATTACCATATTTTCAAGACCACCGGCAGAGTTTCAAATAGTGCCACCTTCACTTTGTGTAGGCAATCAATTTACACTTACGGATACGTCTTCTGCAACAATTGCCGTGAATCAATGGTATTGGGATTTTGGAAATAACATAACACAATCGGTTACAACCGGGCCATCCGTTACTTATACTTATCCGGCTTACGGAACGTATACAATCAAACACGTTTCAAAATCAAGTGCAACCTGCGTAAGCGATACCGTAACAAGAGTGGTACAGGTTTATGCAAAACCTGTATTAGGAGTAAATTATTCAGGCGGCTGCTTACCTCCAAACGGACAAGCACAATTTAACAGCACAACCACCGTTCCGGATGGACAAACGCTTTCCTATTCATGGAATTTTGGCGACCCAAATGCGAATGCAGGAAATCCAAACACTTCAACACTAGCGAATCCGACACATAATTATTCCACGTTTGGAACTTATCCGATTCAATATTCCGTTACTACCAATAATGGATGTACAAAGGATACAACATTCAATGCGACGTTTAATTTAAAACCAACCCTGTCATATCCTGCCTTGACGCCGGTTTGCCAAAGTGTTGCCGGAACTGTGTCTGTCGCAACAGCCACAGTGACCAATGGCGTGCCGGGCACGGGAAATTATTCCGGACCCGGAACTGATGCAACCGGGAACTTCAATCCATCAGTTGCCGGTCCCGGTACACATACCATCTGGTATAAATTTACCAGCAATGCAAATTGTATTGATTCTGTTTCACAGACAATAATGGTTAGGGCCAAACCAGTTGCAGCATTTACAAACACAACAGGATGTTTACCTGCAAATGGACTTATGCAATTCACAAATGCCTCAACTGTTTCCGACGGACAAGTTTTAAGTTATGTCTGGAATTTTGGCGACGCGAGCCCAACCTCGACGATATTAAACCCATCACATAATTACACTGCTGAAGGAAATTATAGTGTAATGCTATCAGTAACGACAAACAACAATTGCGTCGCAAACACAACGGTCTCGGTTCCAGTGGCCATCAGACCACAATTGAGTTATCCGCCATTGACAGCTCAATGTCAAAATATAACAACTCCGGTTTCTATTGCGACAGCCACGGCTACAAATGGAATTACAGGAACCGGTGTTTACGCTGGACCGGGAACAGATCCGACAGGAAACTTCACAGCTTCTATCGCCGGCGCAGGTACGCATACGATCTGGTACAAATTCACAACTAATGGCGGATGTCGTGATTCAATTTCTCAAACAATACTCGTAAGAGCAAAACCTGTTGCGGTGTTCACGAATACAACCGGATGTTTGCCAACAAACGGGCAAATGCAATTCACGAATGCTTCATCAGTATCAGATGCACAAACTTTAAGCTATGTTTGGGATTTTGGTGATCTGTCACCTGCATCAACACTTGCTGACCCTTCTCATAACTATGCGGCTGAAGGAACTTATAATGTAAAACTTTCTGTCAGCACAAATAATGGTTGTATAAAAGATACGACGATACCAGTTGTTGTTTCTATTAAACCGCAATTCCCGGCCAATGCAGCGCTACCGGCCGTTTGCGAAGATGCTCCATCATTTGCGCTTGCACAAGTACCTGTGCTAAATGCAGTAACCGGGACAGGAGTTTATAGCGGCGCCGGTATATCGGCTAACAACATGTTCGATCCATTAGTGGCAGGAGATGGATCGCATACCCTTTGGTATGTATTCACCACTACAGGCGGGTGTAAAGATTCTGTATCGACAACGGTAAATGTTCATCCAAAACCAACTGCATCGTTTACGGTAAATACAGATATCTGTCTTGATCAAAGCGCAACGCTCACCAACAACTCGACAATCACTTCGGGAAGTATAAGTACATGGAATTGGGATTTTGGTGATGCGACAACTGCATCTTATACAACGGGAAATCCATTTGCAAAGACGTATTCGACCTTTAATAATTATACAATACGGCTTGTAACAATAAGCAATAACGGGTGTAAAGACACTACCACAAGGAACATTGCCGTACATGCACTGCCGCTGGCCAATTTCATGTTACCAGCTTCCGTGTGTATGCCGAATGGAACTGCTTCATTCACGAATCAAACAACAATTGGCGATAACGCTGCGTTGACTTATTCATGGGATTTCGGCGATGGCAGTCCATTGTCAAGCCAGGATAACCCCTCACATGTTTATGCTGGTGTCAATTCCTATAATGTCACGTTGATCGCTACCTCTGGCTATGGTTGCAAAGACACATCAACAAAACTGATGAGTGCATTCTTTGATAAGCCAATTGCAGCATTCACCGTAAATCCATCTTCGCTTTGCCAGGGTTCAGACAACCGGTTTAGTGATCTGAGTACGGCACCAAACAGTACTGTATCGACATGGAACTGGAGCTTTGGTGATGGTTCAACTTCAACAACACAAAATCCGGCCAAGCGATATAGCAACCCCGGAGTTTATAATGTACAGTTGACCGTCGTGAATGCGGTGGGATGTATTTCTGATGTGTTTGCTGACCAGGTAACTGTCTACCTCCAGCCCGTTATAGATGCGGGACCATCATATGTGGTACCTCAAGGCACTATTGTTCAATTGAGATCAACTGCTAATGATTCAACTATTGTTTCATTTAATTGGTCGCCGCCAGTAAATCTTAGTAATCCAAACACATTAAGACCATTAGTTAATGCCGTCAGCGATCAAACTTATACACTTACTGCAAATGGACCCGGCGGTTGTACCGCGACGGACGAGGTAAGTATCAAGATCCTGAAACTGGTGAAACCGCCAAATGTTTTTTCACCAAACGGTGATGGCATCAATGATAAATGGATGATCCAGAATTTGTCGGATTACCCGGGGGCTTATGTCGAAATATTTAATCGCTATGGGCAAAAAGTTTTCTATTCATCAGGCTATAACGATCCGTGGGATGGAAGGTTGAATGGAACACCATTACCTGTAGCAACTTATTATTATGTAATTACTTTAAAAAATGGTTTTGAACCAATAACCGGTTCAATAACCATTATCAGATAACATTATTCCTGTGAGACCGATTTATTAAAATGCTAAAGCTTCTGTAATGAGAAAAACGCTAAAACCTGTTTTATTCACGATGCTTATGGTTGCATCGATGAAAAGTGTGAATGCACAAGTAGACCCGCATTTTACCCAATACTATGTGTATCCTTCGTGGCTCAATCCGGCGTTGACCGGTGTATTTGATGGCGACGTTCGGGTGTCAGGTATTTATCGCAGTCAATGGGGAAATATCACGAGCCCTTTCTCAACGCCGGGCGTGTCGCTTGATTTTAATACGAGCAAGAACATGAATTTTGGCGTTAGTGCATTACGTCAAAAAGCCGGGGATGGCGGTTATACTTACACAACTGCGTATGGTAACTTTAGTTATACGGGTGTAAAGTTTGGTAAGAATGAATACAAACGAATGGCATTTGGATTACAACTCGGATTGATCCAGAGAAAGTTTGATCCTACGAAACTAACCTTTGGCGATCAATGGAACCCGATATTTGGATTTAATCCATCAAACCCGACTTCAGAAGTATTGAGTGATCCTACGGCGATCTCCTTTGATGCAGGTGCCGGTGTTCTTTATTTTGACGCTGAACCAGGAAAGAAATCAAATCTTTTTGCAGGGTTCAGCATTTCGCATATTACAAGACCTGATGATAAATTCAGCGGCACTGGTGATGCTACTTTTCCAATAAGGTATACGGGCCATGCAGGTTTACGGATTGGCCTTTCCAACCAGTTTAGCATCACACCCAATTTTCTTTATTTGAGTCAGGGATCTGCTTCTGAAAAAATGATCGGTGCCTATGGACAATATAAAGCGTGGCAGGATATCGATCTGCTCGTTGGAGCCAATTATCGTTTTGAAGATGCTTTTTCACCTTATGTCGGGTTCTATTACAGGAACCTTGTATTTGGTGCCAGCTATGATGTCAATGTTTCTGATCTTGGAAAATTTGCCAAAGGTTCAAACAGCTTTGAAATATCATTGACCTATATCGGGAGAAAGAAAGTCAGGACGCCGGGTGTTGAATTCGTTTGTCCAAGATTATGATTTAATAAAAGCAATTACTAACAGTAATATTAAAGAAGATGAAAAAATATTTTGTTACTGCTTCGGCAATTTTGGCGATCATGGTTTCTCAAGCACAGTTTGCCTACGATTACCAGCGTGCTGCCAATGATTATTATGCCAAAGGTGATTATAACTCAGCCACTGTTTATTATGAAAAATACCTGGCAGATGGGAAAGGCAAGGATGGCCCTACCTATGATCCGTACACAATTCAAAAAATGAGCAGGCAGGAAAAAGCTGCCATGCTGAGTAAACAACAAAGTATATATAATCTTGCTGAGAGTTACCGGTATTTGAATTTTCATGTAAAAGCAGAGCCTTACTATGAGCAGGCTGTAAATTTTGATAGGGCTTCATTTCCCCTGTCAAAATTCCGGTATGCCACAACGCTGCGGGCACTTGAGAAATTTGATGACGCTGAAAAATATTTCAAGGAATTTCTGGCTGAATATACCGTTGATGATTCTTACCGGGAAACGGCAATGCGTGAAGTGAATAATATTGATTTTATAAAGTCACAGTTAAAAAGACCTGACCTTTCACTTTTTACCGTAAGAAAAGGAACTTCGCATCTGAATACGACGGGTGCCAGTTATGCTCCGGTCCTTTCTGGAAACACTTTCATATTTACATCAACAAGACCGGATAGCAATGCAGTAAAAAACAATGTTTATGTAAACCGGATCTACGCGGGAACTGTAAAAGAAAGTGGAGTAGAGAATATTGAAAGGATAAGCATACCACAGCCAACCGACATTCATCAGGGCGCAGTTTCATTTTCTTCCAATGGAAATATCATGTACCTGACCCGATGGACAATTTCGGGTAATCAAAAGAAGACTGCCATCTATACCAGCCGCAAAAATGGAAACGGATGGGATGAGCCGGTGATACTTGATGAAACTATCAATGTGCCGGGTTCAAATACGCAACAACCCTTTGTAGCAGGCAATACGCTATACTACGCGAGTGACAGACCCGGCTCCCTGGGTGGATTTGATCTTTGGTCTGCAGCACTGGATGCGGCAGGAACACCATCAAATCCGCAAAATCTCGGCAGCGCCATTAACACAAAATATGACGAGCAGGCCCCTTACTACCACAATACTTCAAACACTTTGGTTTTTTCATCTAATGGTAGGATTGGAATGGGCGGATATGATTTCTTTTACAGCGATCGCTCTGCCGCCAATTGGAGTGAACCGATAAATTTCGGTTATCCCGTGAACTCAGTGAAAGACGATATCTATTTCACCAGCCAGGGCACGGCAAGAAATATATTGGAGAATATCTATTTCAGTTCCGATCGTTCTGCGGAATGTTGTCTTGAGTTATTTGCGCTGAAAAAAGTAAAACCGATGACTCAGGTCAGCGGTTTGGTGGTTTCATGTAATGGGAATACACCGATCAGCGGTGCCACAGTCAGTATTATCGACACCGTTTCAAACAAAACTTTATTTACTAAAACAACAGGTACGGATGGTAAGTATCTGGTCGAATTGGATGAAGTGATCCCATTAAAAGCGCTGGCAACTGCCGATGGATATTTACCCAATGCAGTTCATTTCACTAAACCGGCTGTGGATGCTATTGTTTTGAATAACCCAACGATTTGTTTATTTGATGCACCAAAAACTGATGATGGTACCGTGACTGTTGATAATATTTACTATGATTTCAATAAGTCGACATTGCGTGAAGAATCCTTTCCAGTTCTTGACCAGTTAGTTTCAATGATGAATGAAAACAAAGACATGAAGCTGGAAATTGGTGCGCACACTGACAGCAAGGGAACCGGTGTGTATAATTTGAAATTATCTGATGCAAGAGCAAAAAGCGTAGTTGACTACCTGCTTAGCAAAGGGATTGGTACCGACAGGCTCGTATCAAAAGGCTATGGGGAAGTTAACCCTGTTGCTGATAATACAAATCCTGATGGCTCTGACAATCCTGATGGCAGACAAAAGAACAGGCGTACAGAGTTTAAGATTTTAAGATAAAATGAAGAAGCTTTTATTTGTGATAGTATTCATGTGGTTTTTTCAGGGAATAAATGCCCAGCAGAAACCACATTATACGCAGTACATACTGAATCAATACATCGTTAATCCTGCGATAACGGGAATAGAAAACTATATTGATGTAAAGCTGAGCCATCGTCATCAATGGGTAGGCATACAGGATGCTCCTGTCACTACCTATTTTACCATTCATGGTGCATTGGGGAAAAAAGATTATCGCGAATCTGCAACATCTTTCAGGCTGCCGGGACAAAATCCAAGAGGAAAAAGTTATTGGGAAGAATACAATACGCCGGGTCCTCATCATGGCGTCGGAATGCAGGTAGTAAATGACCGCACCGGTCCATTAAATCGTTTTGCAGCTTATGGAACTTATGCGTACCATCTTGGATTAAATTCAACAACAACTCTTGCGGCCGGCTTTGGTGTTGGGGTTACAAACCTGAGCCTGAATACTGCCAAACTTGATTTCGGTCCAATTGCTGTCGATCCGGCTGTCTCATCAAGCGGAATTCTAAATACACTAAAGCCTGATATCAATGCAGGCTTATATTTATATACAGGAAATTATTTTATTGGGGTATCTGCACAACAGATCATTCCTCAAAAAATTGATTATTCTGATAACACGGTGAAGCAAACCGAAGGAAAGCTCATCCCGCATCTTTTTGGTACTGCAGGTTACCGATTTCTGCTTGGGGAAGACATTAATTTTACTCCTTCTGTGATGATAAAATATGTCGATCCCCTCCCCGTCCAATTTGAATTAAATGCAAAGTTTCAATACCGCGACCTGTTGTGGTTAGGGGGAAGCTACCGGCATGAAGATGGTTTTGCAGGAATGGCTGGATTAAATGTGGGCAATACTGTGAATGTGGGTTATGCTTATGATTTTACAACTTCTACGTTAAACAATTATACAAAAGGAACCCACGAGATCATTGTCGGTTTCATCATTGGCAATAAGTATGGTGATACCTGCCCGAGAAATGTGTGGTGATTAACCGAAGTCCGTCGTTTTGTCGGTATATAATGGCCACTCGTCTATTTTATCCATAGTTGATTAAAACATCTATACACTTTTCAGTCAATAATTTGGCTTCGACTTTATTAATGTCGTGCGACCTCCAGAAGAGGGATCTAACCTGGATACAGGTATTTTGACTGCTTAGGCAATATCCAATTTTGTTTTTAGAGGGTACCTGGCAGGATGTATTAGTGTGACGGAGTTTTACGGGCAGAGTTGGCGGAAGAAAATACATAAACATCAGTTAGAAGAATCAACACAGATGTTGTCGTTTTAGTTGTGGCAGTGGTTTTCGTTTTGGTCGAAGGTTCCTTTTTCTAAAGGAACCTTTCTATTATGATTTATCGTGCGAATTTTTCAATTACAGAAAAGAGGCTGCTTCTGTAATTGTCACTGACGGGTAGTGTTTTTGTGTGAAGTGTTACCGATTTTCTTGAAATGGTATTAAGTTTTCTGATAGAAACAATATAAGACCGATGAATACGAATGAACTCTTCCTGGTCCAGGATGCCTTCAAAATACTTCAGGCTGTGCAGAATGACCAAAGGAGAAGAAGCACTGCTGAGGTAAAACTTTGTATAATCTTTATAGCCTTCAAGGTATAAAATGTCATCGTAAAATATTTTGTGCAGTTTGTGAGCCACGTTGATAAAAAAATATTCCCGGTTACCGGGTTCTTTTAAGTTTTTAAAATCGATATATTCTTTTACACGATTACAAGCAGTAATAAATTTTTGAAACGAAACAGGTTTTAGTAAATAATCCATTGCCTTTAACTCAAATCCATCAATAGCATATTCGCTATAAGCGGTTGTAAAGATCACTTCAGGCTGGTAGGAAAGCGATTTAAGGGATTTGAAAAATTCGATCCCTGAAATATCCGGCATCTTAATGTCAAGAAATAAAAGATCGATCTGTTGTGACTCGAATATTTCCATGGCCTTTAGTGGCTCTTCGAATTTACCTGCCAGCTTCAGATATGAAGTTTTCTTTACATAGTCCTCCAGCAATTGAAGCGCCAATGGCTCATCATCAATTATTAAGCAGTTGATCATTTCTTAGATCGAGATTCAGGTTAACAATGTGTTGATTATTTTCCTGGTGAATGATAAGCTTGTATTTACCCGGATATAAAAGATCTAACCTTCTTGTTACATTTTTTAATCCTAAACCACCGTTGACAAAGCTATTGTCCCGTACAACCGGGTTGCTCACAAGCAGTGTTAATATTTCATCAATAATATTTATTTCAATGTTGATATAGGATGCCTGGGAATAACTAATGCCATGCTTAAAAGCGTTTTCAATAAAAGCTATAAGTAACATGGGGGCTATTCTGCAACCCTGCATCACGCCATTAACGGAATAATTTACTTTTATTTTAGACGAAAGCCTTATCTTTTGGAGGTCGATATAGTTATTGATATATTGAATATCTTTTGTGATCTCTACCCGATCTTCCCCGGAGTCATAAAGAACATAACGGAGCAGTTCCGATAACTTCAGGATTGAAATTTCAGTTTTGTCTGACCTGGAATGTGCTTGTGAGTAAATGCTGTTAAGGGTATTAAAAAGAAAATGCGGGTTGATCTGGGACTTAAGAAAGTTTACTTCTGCATTCAGATTGGCATTCTCCAGCATTTTTTTCTCATTTTGATTTCGAATAAATGAAAAGGCCAGCCGGATGAAACCACCGATTAAGAAAAGTAAGGCAAATGAACTGACAGCATTGTTAAGTGTCATCAACCAAATACGTTTTGGAATTCCAAATAGCTGATTATCGTCCGGCGGAAAATTCCGGATGATGCTGCGACGTGAATCGTCAGAAGCCATCGATTCTTGAAAGCCTGGTCCGAACCGCATAGAATCCGGTGATAGCTTGTTTGCATTTACCTGCCTTTTATTAATAAACCCCATAGGCGAAATCAGCGAGTCGGCCTTTCGCGGAGGTGATCCGGAAAACCGGGTAGCCCAGAAGGGACCAGGAGGAGGAGAAAAATAATTGGCCCGGACATTAGCATATTGAAACAGGTAAATGATAAACACAAGCAGGGTAAATGAGAAATACGAAACATATTTTTTCTTCTCAAATAAGCGGGGGATCAATACATAATAATTAAGATAAAAAAGTATAATCAGTATTGATTTATCGATCAACTCAGGAATTATAAAACGATTATCATTGATGCGGACGGGATAAAGTAATAGCGGGAGAAACAAAAGCAGGCACCAACCTGCCGCGTGAATGAGCACCGTGACGATTCTATTTACTTTGCTCTTTGCTTTTTGCATCCCAAAAAGAGTAAGCAGAAATCTATTTGAATTTTCTTTGCCGGTCATCTTGAGATTCATTTAAAGAAACTATTTTCTCAAGT
>JAICPX010000323.1 GCA_025929635.1 Chitinophagaceae bacterium | reverse complement strand
TGCTTTGCGGACAAGAATATCCTGCACGGTTTCATTCAATGTATGACCCATGTGTAAAACACCCGTAACATTTGGTGGCGGTATCACAACGGTAAAAGCTGTTCTGTCATCGGGTGTCGAATTAAAATATCTTTTCGATTTCCAATGCGAGGTCCATTTTTCTTCGATGGCTTTCGGTTCAAAGTTTTTCGATAGTTCCATTTTCTCAATTTGTATTTTTTTCTACTTCGGGTGAAACGTGAGACGTCAGACGTGAGCCGTGCAGTTTCACTTTTGACGTCTCACTTCTCACAGCTGCTGAATAGACCTGATACAGTACAAGAGTGCGACGCAAGGGACGGTGAAGGATGTAATGCAGCTAAGTACATAAAAATCCTGACCGGCGGCAAATTTACCGTCTTTCATGTAGATGGCGAAACCACCCGTGGGAGGGCAGTGTCCTATTTTAGAGGTAAGATAGCACACGGATTACACGGATTTAAAAGATCTATTCTTAAGATCTATTTTAGTGTTTCATGGGAGTGCGACGGATCAAAATAAAAATGTCCGTGAAAACCCGGTCAATCCGTGTTCCAGGTTCATCAAATCAGGACACTACCCATGAGAGGGTGGCGTGTCAGTTCGAAATTGTTCAGGTAAGTTCTGGAGTGTTAGTTTTTTCTTTCCCCTTCTTTTCGCTTTTCTTCGATTAATTCAATGATAACTTCGACTTGTTTTTTTAATGCTTTAAATGCAATCATGTTGTCTTGTTTGCCATCAAATGCAACAAGCATGTCTCTAACCGAAGACGTTAATAGTTCATAAAGGGCCTCGAGCGGCAATGCTCGGTATGTACTATAGGGCATAAAAAGGGCGCATTGTTCTACCATTAAGGTAGGATAATTTTTTATTTTTTTGGAGGCTTTTTTTAGTGGTGATCTCGCATTCCTGACTTGTGATCGACAGCTCCACTATGTCACGGAGAAACACAGGGTTCCTGAAATTGATTTGAGCCATTCTCCGTGTTAACCTGTGTTCTTATTGTCTCCGTGGTTCAAATTCAGACACGACCCAAAGCGGAAAAATTAATGAACGAAATGGCTTTTTACAGGGTGAAATACTTATTTTGAAGCCTCAACGTCAAGTATGGAAAGAACGCTTTACTCCTGGCACAGCCCTTCACTGAATAAAGAAATGCCGATAGCAATTTATGGTAATTATGGATTTGCCTTATTGTTGGTTCCTACAGCAGCAGCTGATTACCTGGAGTATGAAAGGTTTCAATTGATCGATCATATCAGGCCATTTATTGAAGCAGGCCGATTAAAAGTGTATTCCATTGACAGTATCAATAATGAAAGCTGGTTGAATAATAACATGAACCCACGGGATAAATCAATCCGTCACCAGCAATGGAATGATTATGTATTCAATGAGGTAGTTCCTTTTATCCGTACCAATAGCAGTAATGAAACTATGATCTATACTTGCGGCGCCTCATTTGGCGCACTGCATAGCATGAACTTATTTTTAAAAAGACCCGATATTATCAATGGGGTATTGGCAATGAGCGGAGTCTATGATCTTACTGAATACACGAAAGGACATTATGACGATGATGTCTATTTCAACAGCCCCATGCATTATATGCCTAATTTAACTGATCATCGTGTCCTTGAACAAATAAGGATGACCCACCACCTGCATATTTTCACCGGCAGTGGCGCTTATGAAGATCCTTCAAGCAGTGGACGTTTTGCAAGAATTCTTTATGACAAAGGAATCAATTATGAACTGAATGTGTGGGGGCAGGAGTGGCCGCATGATTGGGATACCTGGAGGGCTGTGTTGCCGCATTATCTTGAAAGCAGGTTTTGAGGTATTATTAATTATTAATTATTTCGTGATTACAGAGTGTTCTTAATAATCAATAATTAATGAACCAAACCATTAACAGGAAGCAATTTTTTCAACGTGTGGATGAACTCATTCCTCGGGATCATCCGTGCTCCAAGTGTTTCGAGATGTTCCGTATAGATCTGGCAATCGATCAGCTCGACTCCATCATTTCTTAAGTATTCAACTAATTTTATAAAAGCATATTTGCTTGCATTGCTTTGCTTGCTGAACATACTTTCACCAAAGAATATCCGGCCAAGTCTTACCCCATACAAGCCGCCAGCCAGTTCACCATCTTTCCAAACTTCGGCACTATGGGCAAAGCCATTTCTGTGCAACTCGATATAAGCCCTTCTTACCTCATTGGTGATCCAGGTACCGGCCTGTCCTTTTCTCCGTATCGTTTTGCAATTGTTGATCACCTGATCAAATGCAACATCGGTCGTAAAATTGAAGGCATCTTTTTTAAGCAATTTCTTCATGCTTGTGCTTATTTTCAACTCATTTGGAAATAAAACAAAGCGGGGATCAGGGCACCACCAAAGAATATGCTTACCCTCGTACCAGGGGAATATGCCTCTGCTATAAGCAACCAACAAACGATCTATGGAAAGATCGCCACCAACAGCTAATAAGCCGTCTGGTTCTGCAAGATGTACAGGGGGAAATGAAAACTCCTTTTCTAAGATAAATAATGGCATATGCTAAATCCGTCCTTCAAATTACGATTGTCAAATTAAAGACAATTGGGATTAATAAAAAATGGTAAAACTTCGAAGTAGATAAAATTCTTTCCTGGAATCGAAAAATCACTATATGATGAGGAGATGCGTAAATTGAATTCAGTCATTCACGACCATTTCAACTGTTGCCCCGATGCCCCGGTCTGTAATGGCATCGCACATGGGCTTCAGTTCATCGTAAGTTCCCTTTTTTACCGCATACTTTCCCTGGAAGTGTATAATGTAAGAACATTGTTCAGCCTGTTCATAACTATGACCGCAAACTTCCATCAACGTCTCGATCACCCACTGAAAAGTATTCACCTCATCATTCCACACAATGAGGTTACAGGGCTCTTCCACCGACGTAAGAACATCGGTATCTTCCCATTTTTTTATTTCAGTTTGAGTTGCCACGAAGGCAAAAATAAGAATAATATTTTGGGAAGCCGGTTAAGTCCGGTGGCTTTTTTGTTTACATTTTTTGGATGGGAATTGTACGCGTGCCGTTTTTAGTTTTGCACCGAAAAATCCAGTCCTTTCACAAACTCAGTAAGATTGTCCATAGATTTCTTAACGGTCTTTTCCATCTTCTTTTTCATCATAAGGTTGAACAATAATAGCATGACGGGATTGTTTTTTAAATAGAATTCTGTGGTAAGACCGGTTCTTGTATCGGTGATCCTTTCAATGATGAAATGAATCGAGTTGGTTTTCTTGTCGTCGGTCTCGCCGTATTCAATTCTTTCCGGCTTATAGGTATTTGCGGGTTTGTAGGAATACGCGCTTGTATACATGATTGAGTGGCCCTTTTCCAATATGCAGCGATGACTGGTACCTAATCTTGGCAGCGAGGGATCGCTGACATTTTCGATGTCTTTTACATGAGCATTCCACATTTTCCGGGTTTGGAAATCAACAACGGCATGCAGGAGGGTTAGTATGTCGGTATCAAACTCCCGGTATGCTGCAACAACCTTTTTCTTGTTTTTTATCTCAAGATCCAGCGGCGGATCTTCCGGCAATTCGTTTTTGAGATGGGTAAGTTGAGCGTATTGAAAAGGAATGGCGCCTGTCTCGGTTTGCTTTGCGCTTTTATTCCAATCAAGTATTCCGGGAAGATTGATAGCCGGCTTGCTTTCCGCTAAATTTTCAGTTACCAGCCAGTACTCATGTTGTTCGATATCGTTTTTCAGGAGCTGGTGTGCGACAATTATATCTTTCCCGATCAGCTTGCTGAAGTTTTTAACAGTGTAACCGGTAAATTCACCATAATGTGTGATCACCTTTAAAGTCAATTCAATTGCACCGGCGCAGGCCTTACACTGGCAAAGCCGGCGATGATCATAGGCGACGAGATGTTTATGAAACTCACGAAACATCTTTTCTACCTGATGATAGATTTTTTCCAGCCCGGGCTTTTCACCATATTTATAAAAGAGAATTGCATCACCTTCGATCTCCGAGATCTCAAGGCCGATCTCATTGGCATTTATGATCACTTCAAGCAGTTCCTGGATGATGTTACGGCTGTGTTCAATTTCAACTGCATTGACAAAACGGGTGAAGCCACTGATGTCCGGAATGAATATAAGGCCTTTGTTGTCCATCGTTGGTTAAATAAAATTACCAAAAAATGAAATTGATGATTTATTATACGAAAAACGCTGAGTGGCGGAGGTAAAAAAAGTTTGACAGAAAGCCCATCAACCTTATCTTTGCCGTCCCAAAAACGATTGCGATATTTCTTTCGCAAGGGAGTTTAGCTCAGCTGGTTCAGAGCATCTGCCTTACAAGCAGAGGGTCGGCGGTTCGATCCCGTCAACTCCCACAAAAAGCCCCGGGAAACCGGGGTTTCTTTATTTAATTCGGTGTTACAGCAGGAAGTCTGTATAACTGTCCATCAAGTACAAATAACTCATCGATCTCGTAGGTCCAGTATTTAAACAGTGGAGATTTCTTCAAAATTTTTTCAACCTCAGGTTTGCTTTCTGCATTTAGTGTTACCCATACCCGCTGTGATTCCATGCTTACCACGTACTGGTCAATCACGTTCTTGTTAATAAGCATATTGATGTAAGTACGATGAGCAGGTATCAATGCCGCAAATTCATCATTCCATTCAAAATTAATTGTAACCTGGTACGCTTTCATATCATGGGGTTGACAAAGTAAATGTAGCGAAGTTTATTCATTCGCCTAGTTTGGTGAATTAATATTTCTGCAGACAGTATTCATTCTTTCGTCGACCAGGTTTATGTTTAGGTTTATCAGGTCTGCCTGGCGACTATCTGAATAAAGTTTATCCAATTCACTATTTGTCTTTGCTATTTGATCCTGGTCGAGGTTCGGGATCGCGGTCTTTAAGGAAGCGATCAATCCTTTTAGTTGTGAGTAGTTTTCCTGGTACACACTTTCAAATTCTTTTTGCAGCTTCTTTATTTGAGATGTTAGTAGTTTTACGGAAGTAGGCGCATCCGGCGGGTAAATGAGGTTGTTGCTATTTGTTTGGCAGGTATCCAGCCAGGCTTGCAATTTCTGTGGATCGTAATATTTCTGGATAAGATATTCTACCTGCATTTCTTTGAGCGACTGTTTTGTCAAACCTCCGTTTAACATACCGATACACTCCACTAAAAATTCTTTCAGATCTTCTTTGGCTTCTTCAGCTCTTTCAAGCAGGTCCTGCAATTGCTGCGCAAACTGTTCATTGATCATGTTCAACTTTTCATACTGCATGAAGTATTGCTGGATCTTATTGACAAATTCATTCAGATCCTGCTGTGTGATCGTTTTTTCCATTACTACCAGATTGCCTACCAATGACAGCACGGTACTGAAAATGCCAAGGGCGGGTAAATATTTTTTGACCGAGCCAATCCCGTTTTCTTCCGGGTTATTGAGAAAGTTTTCAATTACTTCTTTAAACTTCTTTGTATCGGTTCTTTTTGCTTTCGCTAAAAGTGGTTTTAATGCTGTGAGTATCTCGCCCT
>JAICPX010000516.1 GCA_025929635.1 Chitinophagaceae bacterium | reverse complement strand
TGCTATCCAGCAACCGGAGCAATTGTTTTACCGTAAAACTGTCAACCAGGTCGACATATTTCAATTTCAATGGAACTGACGCTGTTGATTTGCTGAATTCTTCAATATAATCTTTTATGATATCTTCCATCTGCCCTTTCTTACTGAGAACAGTGACAGCGTTTGTTGAATAATATTTCTGCAAGTGGCGATACACAGCTTCCACATGCGTTTTTAATGATGGGTTCAGCATCACGAAATAAGGATTGTTAGTAATGCCGCCATCATTTGGAAGATTGACATTGATGTAAGGCACTTTGCGGATACGTGCTTCATCGGCGAGTACCCAATTTTCCTGGGCACTGGCATGCGCAATGATCAGGCCCACACTGTCCAGTTCATTCAATTGTTCCTGTAGCAAAACTTTTGATGACCTGGTATCGAAAACAAATATCTCAAGTGCTAAATCTTCTTTGTCCAAAGAATCCAGGGCGAGTTGGATCCCTTCATAAAATTCAAGACCGGGGTTCAGAAATTTTGGAAATGCCTTGTCGTAGCGGTACGTATTGGTAGCATCAAAAGCAGAATCAAGATACAATGGGGCAAAGACGGCGATCTTTTGTTTGCCATTCTGGCTAATACAGTCTGCAGTCGGCAGCAGGCAGCAGGCAGCCAGCAATAGGCAATAGGCAATAGGCAATCGAAGATGCCTTTTTAGTGAACCTGGTTCTTTAACTGGTAAATTTCTTATTTGCATATTGCCCATTGTCTATTAGGTATTCTACTAACGACTATCGACTAAAAACTAGCGACTGAATACTACCGACTGACATCACTCCCACTCAATCGTCGCCGGTGGCTTGCTGCTAATATCATATACCACGCGGTTAATGCCCTTTACCGTATTGATTATCTCGCTGCTCACATTTGCCAAAAAATCATAAGGCAAATGGGCCCAATCAGCTGTCATACCATCAACACTTGTTACCGCTCTTAATGCCACCGTATATTCATAAGTTCTTTCGTCACCCATAACACCCACACTTTTCACCGGCAATAAGATTGCACCGGCCTGCCATACCGTTGCATGGAGATGATGTGTTTTTAATGCTTTTATATACACATCATCTGCCTGTTGTAACAATTTTACTTTTTCTTCATTTACCTCACCCAAAATTCTTATGGCTAGCCCGGGGCCGGGAAAAGGATGCCGATCAACCTGTTCAGCAGGAATACCCAGTTCTCTTCCTACTTTTCTTACTTCATCTTTGAATAAGGACCTTAGCGGCTCAACAAGTTCAAGATGCATTTGCTCCGGCAGACCGCCAACATTGTGATGTGATTTGATCGTCATGGACGGACCATGTACGGAGACACTTTCGATTACATCGGGGTAAATGGTTCCCTGGCCAAGCATTTCAATTCCTTCAATATGTTTTGCTTCATCCTGGAATATCTCGATAAATAACCTTCCGATAGTCTTTCGTTTTGCCTCCGGATCGGTCTTTCCGGCGAGTGCATTGTAAAACATCTGCCTTGCATCCACACCTTTTACATTTAAACCCAGTTTGGCATAAGTGGTAAGAACATTTTCAAATTCATTTTTGCGAAGGACACCGTTGTCAACAAAAATCCCGGACAGGTGATCACCGATGGCTTTGTGAATCAATGTGGCAGCCACGGTGGAATCAACGCCACCACTGAGCGCCATTATCACTTTACGGTCGCCAATTTGTTTTTTTAGCGCCTCAACCGTGTCAGAAATAAAATGAGCAGGCGTCCAGTCTTGTTTGCAACCGCAAATATTTACCAAAAAGTTGTGTAATATCTTTTTGCCTTCAATGCTGTGATAGACTTCGGGGTGGAATTGGAGACCGTAGAGAGGGAAGGGCGAGTGGCTAGTCGATAGTCGTGAGTCGGTAGTCCCATTTCCTGATCCTTGAGTCTTTACTATCGACTGTTTACTATTGACTATCGACTTCTTGAAGGCTGCTACCGGTATGCTCTCCGTTGTTGCCAGTAATTCGAACCCTTCTGGTAATTCAAGGATCGTATCAGCATGACTCATCCACACCTGGCTTTTTTCCATCACGTCATGTAATAACACATCATCTTTATGTTTATGAAGTAAGGCTCTTCCGTATTCCCGCTTATTACTTTTCTCGACACGACCTCCAAAACGTTTTGCTGTAAGTTGAGCGCCATAGCAGACACCCAGCACCGGCACACGATCAGCCATGAACTGGACATTGACATCCGGTGAATTCATATCGTTTACAGAAAATGGCGAACCACTTAATATGATGCCTTTCAGCCCGGGTTCGTATTCAAAATTCTTGTGATAGGGGATGATCTCGCAGTACACATTCGCTTCTCTTACAGCGCGGGCGATCAGTTGGGTATATTGGGAACCAAAATCAAGGATCAGTATTTTTTCCGTCATGGCTGCGAAGATAAACAGTTTGGTCGTCAATGGTGAATGGACTATGGGCAATGACAAATTCAACCAGGTGACTCATTCACCATTCACCATTGACAACAACACACTGCGTGTAACCTATCAGGCGGACCCATCGTCTCAATAACAGTTTACCACACAGGAAAACTAATTATCTTCGATTTTTATAAACTAACTACAATGAAAAACTTTCTTCTTTTTTCGTTGCTCATCCTTGTTTTAGGTACCGGCTGTCATGAAATTGTGGGGAGACGAGGGAGCGGGAATGTTGTCCCGGAAACAAGAACCGTTTCCGGATTCAGAACAATCCAGGTGTCCGGGGCTATCGATGTTTATGTAAAACAGGATTCCACAACTTCTGTAAAAGTGGAAACCGATGATAATTTACAACAGTATGTGCGGGTTAACACAAATGGATCTACACTTGAAATATATACGGAGAGTGGGATAAACCTCAGGCCCAGCCATAAAACAAAAGTGTATGTAAGTAATCCAACATTTGATGGTTTCAAAGTGTCCGGGGCCAGCTCGGTTACCAGTGAAAATCAGATCAGTTCAGGTGAGCGGATAAGTTTGCAACTGAGCGGGGCCAGTGAGGGAAGATTAGAGATCAATGCACCAAGAGTGATCGTTGATGTTTCAGGTGCAAGCGGTGCAAACCTGAGAGGCCGTACTAAGGATCTTGAGGCCAGTGCCTCAGGCGCAAGTAAAATAAGAGGCTTTGATCTTCTCACCGAAAATTCAGATGTTGACGCCAATGGGGCAAGTCATATCGAGGTATATGCAAGCGTCAAACTGGATGGCGAAGCCTCCGGAGCTTCAGGT
>JAICPX010000065.1 GCA_025929635.1 Chitinophagaceae bacterium | reverse complement strand
CGTTTTTCTTTTCAGTTATATCGGTCCTGATAACAACGTATTGATAGGGCTTTCCCGTTTCATTCAAAAAAGGAACGATGGTAGTATCGACCCAATAAAATGTACCATCCTTTGCCCTGTTGCGCACTTCACCACGCCAGATACTTCCTTTGGAAATGGTTGTCCATAGCTCCGCAAAGAAAGACTTTGGATGGAATTCTGAATTGACGATTCGATGATCTTCTCCAATTAACTCTTCCGGCGAATATTTTGATATTTTGCAAAAATTTTCATTTACATAATTGATACGACCTCTTCTGTCTGTGATCGCTACAATGGAAGATTGATCAAGCGCATATTTATAATCTACAAGCTCCTTTTGAGTCGCCCGGATATTCGTGATATCCATCATATTTCCCATCAGACGAACAGGCAGGCCCTTTTCATCCCGGATAATGATTGTACGGTCATAGATATGTTTGATCCCATAATTTGTTTGAAAACGGTATTCTTCAAACCATATACTATCCGTTGATTGCAGGGCCTTATTGAAACAAGTAACCACCCTGTCTTTGTCTTCCGGGTGGATATGCGAAATCCATTCTTCATGAGCAGGTACTGCGTCTTTCACGGTGAGACCATAAAGCTCCTGGTGAACCCGGTTACTCCACAGCGTATTCTCACGAATATCCCATTCCCACAGTGCATCCTGGGTTGTGCTTGCGATCATTTCAAATCGCTCATTGGAAGTTTTTAGTTCTTTATCTGCTTTTTTTCTTTCAGTGATGTCGCGAACAAAAGCAAGAAGATTCCCATCTGAAAGCCTTTTGGCACTAATCTCAACATGAATTTCCAATCCATTCTTATGTCTCAATATCCTTTCATGCAAGAGGGATTTTCCCTCGTCCAGTTCTTTCAAACGCAATGGTGTGTCATCGGGGGTTAGTATCACCAAATCCTGTATTTGCAAACTCAATAACTCGTCTTTTGAGTAGCCAAGCATTTTACAACCGGCGTTGTTTACATCAATATAATTATAGTTTTTATCAGCAATAAAAATTCCATCAGATGCCTGCTCGATAAGTGTCCGGTATTTTTCTTCCTTTTCCGTAAGTGCTATTTCCACTTCTTTCCTGGCCGTGATTACTTCTGTAAGCAGGATGATCCCTCCTACTTCTCCTGAAATGGTATACCATGGATGGATCTCCCAGCGAACCCATTCCCTTCTCCCATCTTTGCGGATAAACAGATCTTCCTCATTTTTTTCTATAGCCCCGGCGAGACAACGCCTGTGTACCATTTTCCATTCGTCCGGTATCTCGGGAAAAATATCATAGTGGCTTTTTCCATTGATATCGATGTCTCCAAGATTATAATCTTCTTTCCATCTCTTACTGGCAATAATGTAATTCATGTTCACATCAAGCATCGCGATAGCGGCCGGGCTGTTCTCTACGAATAATCTTAGCTGCGTTTCCTTTTCACTTAGCTGTTTTTCCTTTTCCATTGTTTCCGTAATATCTATATGGACACCATCCCAGGCCACCTCGTCATCATTGAGTTTTCGCGGAACTGATCGGATATGCAACCATCTTGTTCTTCCGGAATGGTCGTTGGCCCTGATCACCACATCAAACAAGGACATCGTTTGAAAGGATATTTCCTGAGCGTTTTTGAATTTTACACGATCATCTTCATGGATCATGTCAAACAGTATCGCCGGGTCCTGCATAACCTGATCAGGAGCTTTTCCTGTCAGCCTTTCAACGCTTTCACTCAAATAAGTAAATTTCATTTTTCCATCATGCTCCCGAACGAGCTGATATGTCATTATGCCGGGCAGACTATTGCTTATCGTATGCAATTGTATTGCCCTTTGCCTTATTTCCTCCTCTGCTTTTTTTTGCCCGAGCGTCTTCTCTTTAACCTGTTGCTTAAGCAGGTTATTGAACTGTTTGAGTTGTTCTTCGGTCTTCTTTTTTTCAGTGATATCTCTTATAAATACTACAAACAGGTATTTGTCATTAACCCTGGAAGACGATATACTTAACGAAACATCGATCGCGCTGCCGTTCCTTTTCGCACTCCTTAATTCAACAGTTGAATTGATGATCTTATCTTTACTGGTCTTTATAAAATTCTCCAGCTCGGATCCTTTTGTTTCGCTGTATTGCCGGGGAATGATAAAATTCCCTAATGGCTTATGCCATACTTCCTGTGCCGCCCATCCAAAGAGCAGCTCGGATTGTCTGTTCCATTGTAAGATCCTGCCTTGTTCATTTATTATGATCACCGGATCAGGAGCGCTTCTGAAAATAGCCTGGATTTGTTCCTGGCTCTCCTTCAATGCTCTCTCAGCTTCTGCTTTTTGAATATCTCTTCTGTTCAATAAGACCGTATTGTACCAAAGAGCTACAAACAGTACCATGATAATAGCGAGAACAAACAAAACAACACTGAATTCCGGAGTATACAATTCAAACCAGGACCCGTATTGAAGGAGCAACCCAAAAATAAAAGGTAACAAAAAGGCGGTCGGGATAAGTATACGTGCCGTTATACTTCCCGTATGGATGCTGGTGAATTCCCTCATAATACCCTGTGCAGGATTTGTAAATAAAATCACCAGTGACATCAAAATAAAACATACGGCGCTATAAAGAGCCATAGGATTATAGAACTTGTGATCAGCAGGAGATTTAACGTGATACAGGTAGCTCACAAGCGAAAAAGCAGCAACAAAATGTACGACAACTGCAAAAAACTGTGAAAAGGACTTTCTTCCCGGTGTGGATAAATTGAAAAACAGCAGTGATAACCCCGTCAAAACGAAACATCCCGAGCTAACCGGCGCCATGTTTTTTGATTTCGGAGTAAACACTTCCTTTGAAGCAGTTTTATAATAAAGAACATCATCGATATTAAAACCCGGCTTTATAAAAACCGCGGTCAGTTTTGCCATGGCGATAATCAAAATAACCAGCGCAAGACCTTTTCCCATTAAATACATTGCCCTGCCTTTTTGTTTCTGTACCAGTAGCAACAATGACAATACCGCCAGGATAAACAAGATCGCCGCCGTTGGGTTCATTGCTCCCAGGTTAGGGTTAGGGCTTTTTAATACATCAATGTCAAACTGCCAGCCAATGAGTACCAACACGGCGATGGCGATAATTGCGGATAAAAAAACTTTTGACCATTGCAGTAGCTGCGCATGGAACTTTACATCTGGCTGCAAATACATGAGCATTCCAGTCGGTTGTTTTACTGAATATTGAATTTCAATACATCAAAAAAATACAGCTCATATGCCAAAGTGATTAGCATAGCTAACCAGCGAGGCGGTATTGGGAAGACTCAACTTCTTCAGGATATTGTACCGGTGCACTTCTACCGTTTTTAAGGCAAGGTTCAATTCAGACGAGATTTCTTTTGATGAGAGTCCCCGGGTGATATAAGAAATCACTTCAAGCTCTCTCTTTGATAAGCTGTTGATATCCGGTTTTGACTCCGACGCAGTGATCTCCATATTAACAATAATACCCTTTACCTCATCACATATGTAGGTTCTGCCTTCACTTACTTCTAAAATTGCCTGGATCAATTCATCCTTAGCAGAGTTTTTTGTTACATACCCCTGGGCGCCATACTTGATCATTTTCTTCGCATAGGCAGGCATTGAATGCATCGACACACCAATCACCTTTGTTCCCGGTGCGCATTTACGAATGAGTTTTGTCGCTTCAAAACCGTTCATCTCATGCATGTTGATGTCGATAAGTACTATTTTAGGCTTTAAAGAAGTAGCCAGCTCAACAGCTTTCTTGCCTGAATCGGCCAGCGCAATGACTGTAAAGCGGTTGTCGGTTTCCAGAAGATATTTCCAGCTTTCAAGAATAAGCCGATGGTCGTCGGCTAAAAGAATGGTGATTTTTTCCATAAAAAGGGTTTTAGTTTAGAAGTACGAAATTCAGAAACCCTTAATTGTTAGAACGTAGTGCATATATTTAAAGATTGTAGAAAAACACCTACAAACTGAAGATAGAACACTTAATCCAAGATGACTTGTTGATGACCTGCGTGTTTAGCAAAGAATCACCATTCGGAGTTTCACTTTAAAAATAAATAAGCAGAAACCTTTTGGAAGCTGAAAATAATTTATAGTTTCGCCTTCTCTTTCGCATATAAACTCACTCTCCTTAGAAATTCCGTACGCTGTCCACCTCCATTGATTTACCGATTGTATTAATATTCCTCCGTATTCTTTAGCTGTATGCATAGGATTGAGATTTTTTATCCGCCACGCGGATGATCAATTGAAGTCTGTTTGATCCGTAAACATTGCATCTAAATAAAACCTTATGAACACAACGCTCTACCCAAAAGGCTTTCCATGCCCGGACCGTTATGGAACTGCACAACTTGTTCTTCCCTACGGGAAAAAACAATCAGCACTTTTAAGGCTATACAACCTCTTTCACCTGAAATTCTTTGCTGTGTTTGCGGCATTACTCATCGCTGCAGGCACAACAATGGCGCAAGGGCCATGTCCCAGTAGTAACTGTACCTCCGGTGATATTCGCATCACTAAGGTTGAGTTATTGCAGGTCGATGGCTCACAATTGCCAAATTCCTGTGCTGCAGGAACCAGTTTACCTATAAAACTCAGGGTAACATTTGATGTTACTTCTGCCACCCGTTATGGATTTCTGGTGGTGTCAAATTTTTATATCAACAACAATTTGGCGGGCATTATCTCCAGTTGCGACCCCTCTGCATTCTCACAGGGACTTCATACAATGGACGTAAGCACATACCTGAATGGTGACCCGATACTTCTGCCTTGCGGATCGACGGTGCAATTAAAGGACACATATACTGCATGGGACCAGCAGGCCCCATCCATAAGCCATCCGGGTATTTGCACCTATTTAACGGCGAATGGAACCATTACTGATTGCGCAACAGTGGCACCAAAATGTAAATATTATGGAGAGAATGACCCGATTGTAATAGTAGCTCCCCTGGTTGCCAGCTTTACCGCACAGGAAGGCGCATGTAATGGGCTTAAGCGATCATGGACATTTACAAGTACAACTGTTGGAGGTAATACACCATATACTTATACATGGAATTTTGGAGATGGCACAGCACCGCTGACTACTACACAAAACCCGGTAACACATGAATATGCTTATTCAGTTTCTGGTAATGTCAATGTAACATTGAGTGTTGAAGATGCATCTTCGCCAAGTCACCAAATAAGTTCAACGCAACCACAAGCAATTTCCGTTACCAGTTGCTGCGTTGCATCAACCGCTCCAACGGGGGCTTCTGCAGTGCAAGCTGCAATTTGCAGTGGCGGCAATACTAATATCAGCGTAACAGGTGGATCATTGGGAACAAATGCGTCATGGAAATGGTATACCGGTGGCTGCGGAAATGGAACAGCAATCGGAACGGGTGCCACGATAAATGTGAATCCAACTGAAACAACAACTTATTATGTAAGGGCTGAGGGCGATTGCGGAACCACTTCTTGCGCTTCGGTAACTGTCACAGTTAAGAATCCTTCAACAACTCCAACAAGCGCATCAGCAGTTTCATCAATACTTTGTGTTGGACAAAGTACCACAGTCAGTGTGACGGGTGGTTCATTAGGAACAAATGCATCGTGGAAATGGTATGCCGGCGGATGTGCCAGCGGCGCTTCAATTGGAACCGGCTCATCTATAAATGTGAACCCATTAGCAACAACTACATATTATGTCCGAGCCGAAGGGGACTGCAACAACACAGCTTGCGCATCGGTAACTGTAACAGTAAAAACTGCATCAACCAATCCAACTGGTGCAAGTGCAACAACATCTCCGATTTGTTTAGGGGGCAACACAAATATCAGTGTAGTTGGCGGATCGCTGGGTACCGGTGCTTCATGGAAATGGTACGCCGGAGGTTGTGCAAGTGGTGCTTCAATTGGAACGGGTTCATCCATCAATGTAAGCCCGACACAAACCACAACATATTTCGTCAGAGCTGAAGGTGATTGTAACAATACAAGCTGCGCGTCAGTCCAGGTAATTGTTTATCCAACTTCAGTTGGTGGTACACTGGCAAGTGATAAAACTATTTGTGCTGGTTCGAATAGTGGTGTGTTAAGTCTTACAGGACATGTTGGTTCAGTAGAAAGATGGGAATCCTCTACAACAAGTGCTGTTGCCGGTTTCTCACCGATTGGAGGCACAGCAGGATTGACAAGCTATACTTCCGGAGCACTTAACCAGGACACCTGGTTCCGTGTTGTGGTTAAGAGCGGTGTATGTGAAGAGGCGAATTCAAATACGATCAGGATCACCGTACAACAACCAATTGGCAATAACACTATCCAGGCATCACAAACAATTTGCTCAGGGAATGCTCCTGCTGCATTGACCGGATCTACGCCAACAGGCGGCGATGGTAATCATTCCTACCAATGGCAGTCAAGAACTACCGGAGGCTGGTCAAATATTTCTGGTGCTACCAGCAAAGATTATGCACCGGGTATAATATCAGAGAACACACAGTTCAGACGAATAGTCTCTGCAGGTTCTGCTTGTTCTAATAATACAAGCGCTGCTGTCACGATCAGCATAAGTCCCGAATCGCAGGTGTATGCTATCACCGGAACTAATTTCTGTATGTCTGCACCAAATACCGGCACCGTTACGCTAATGGATTCTTATGCCGGGGTAAGTTATCAGTTGAAAAACGCGGCAGACAACAGTGATGTACAGCTTGCACAAATTGGTACAGGCGACGCACTCACCTGGACTGGACTTGCAGCAGGAACTTATTATGTATACGGAACAGGTCTTGCTCCAACCTTTTGTACAAGCCAGACCGCAAGTGTAACGGTGCGGGAGTTTGATTGTTCTGTCTTTTATACTTTAACGCAGGGTTATTATGGAGGCAAGAATGGCAAGAGTTGCATTGGAAACAATCCGGTAAATACGATAAAATATTTATTAGGATCAACGGACCTGGTAACAGGTACAACGAATTCAGTAACTGTGCCTGCAACAAATGAAGGGGCAATAAAACTTAATCAATCTTTGCCGGGCGGAAATACGCCAAACGCATTGCCGTCAGGAAACTGTACTATCACAACCGGATGTTTTGTGTCACCGACATATTTAACGCAGCAAGGCAGGATCAATAACATCTTATTATCCCAAACCATAACGTTAGGATTGAATGTAAGGTGGAACAATGGTGAATTGCTACTGTTCCCAATAAAGAGTGGTTATTTAACTACTCAAAAAATGAAAGGTTGCTTCCCCAATGCCGTTTTGGTTGAAGTTTGTGAAGGGGGTACTATATCATCCATACAGATGAACCAAAATGTAGTGGATTACCTTGGTCCAAATGCAACAGTTGCAGATCTTCTTCAACTTGCCAATGATGTACTGGGTGGAACCAAGATACCTGGTGTAGATGGGGTTCCTTCTTACGCTGATGTAAACGCCGCAGTGGATTGCATCAACAAGTCATTTGATGAAGGCCGCAGGTTCCTCAATTACTTTGAAACGCAACAGACTTGTGAAATGCTGTTCCCTTCACCTGCGTTGCCAACTGTCACTACCAGTACGACTATAACATCATTGTCGGGCAGGGAAGCAATAAACATGATTACCGTAACGGCTTTCCCGAATCCGTTTTCTGATAACATCAGCTTTGAAATAGAGACCAGACAAACAGGTAAGGCGTTGCTGGAAGTTTATACCATGACCGGTCAAAAGATAAAAACGGTTTATAACGGAAATATCAATGCCGGCAGGCAGCGATTTACAATGACTGTACCGGCGCATCAACGGTCTGTTCTGTTCTATATTTTCAGAATGGGGGATCAAAAAGTAACAGGTAAACTATTGCATAACGGACGTTAAAATAAACAAGGTTCGGATGTTAAAGGTGGCCATTGGCCGCCTTTTTTTATTTTCAAAACCAAAAAGGAGCAAACCAAAGTTTACTCCTTATCCGTCGCACCATACCAACTCTTAATTATTGTGTCAATGTTATGGGTCCGACATCAACTACTTGTCCAATAGTGACGGCAACATTATTTATAGTTTGATCGATGTATCCATTATTCGCATCAATTGTAACTGTCCAGGTACCGGCAGGCACACCGCGAATTAAAAACTCGCCAGTTGTGGGATCAGGAATAGCGCTAAGAATATCAACCCCATTTGTTGCCTGTACAGTAGCGCTTGCTGCTGCAGGTGATACAATACCTTTAATAGCGCCACTTGTTGCCTCGTTAAATGTCCTGATCACTGGTTTTAAGATATAATCACCGGCGCCATTGTCAACCACTGACCGTGCACAATCGAAATCGATCCATAATTTATATTCAATGCCTGCAACCAGGTCTGCATGAATATTAAACTTCAAGCCCGACTCCTGTCCCGACGGCACTTCCAGCGGCAAGGGTGCTGTTACCCCATTAAGAACAATTGTATTATTGTCACCAAGGATCAATCTTAGCTGCGAAACTTTTCCGGCTGGTAATTCGATTGATGATAACAGTGTTTCCATTCCGTTTGTAAACTCAAGCAAATTGTACGTAACAGGTGTAGCCGGTAATGTCATGGTTTGCCATCCGCCTTCACCGGGGTCGGTACTGGCTTTTACCTGCAGACCTACCACTTCAATGTTGACAGCATCATAATCTGCCGGCGCATCGGTGAGATAAACAGTAAGTCGTGATGTTCCTTCTTTTTTACAGGAAGGTGTCAAAAACAACGAAGCGAATAAAATAATAAGAAATGAAATTAAACGAATTGCTTTCATAGAGTAATTTTATTTTGGTCTTTATGAAAACAATAATAATGCCCGCGTTCCAAAATCTTAGCGCAAAAACCCGGAATAGTAATAAAATAAATTCAGCGACGAAAGAATGCTTCGGAAATTACCTTGTAAAAAACCGGTGTTATTTATTTGTTGAGATATTACACTCGACTTTCCACTCATTATGATATTTTCTGTATATGGAAGACCAGGCATAATGTGCAGTATCATAAAGAGGTTTACCCGTACTGTCAGGATAAGTGAGGATCACATCTTTTTGAATAACAGCATAGGCCAGTGACCCATCGTCAGAAAAACGTATGATAGGTTCTGCAGTATCATCCCATTTAATGAATTGAACACTGCCAAAGTATTTACCTATTCGCTCCATGTGTTCTGTTTTTGTCGGCGCAGAAACAACCCCCCTGTTAACCGAGATCATGCTATCGGCAAACTCTGAAATAAATAGCTCGACATTTCTGTCAAAATGTGCTTTGCGTTCTGTCTGGAGCATTGCCAGGATGGTTTTTCTCTCTTTGTCAAGATCTGCTTTGGAGCTACATGCCAACAGTAACAATAGCAACCAGGAACAAAAAAGATGCTTCATAAATACAAGCTTTATTCAATAAATGTAATAAAGGCCGAAACGCGTTAATTGAAAATTAAATGAGCGGTAGTCACTGTTTACATCACCACTCCTTTTGCCAGGATGAGTTGAAAGATCAACAATACGATTACCAGGAGGATGATTGGCATAGCAAAGATCTTTTTATTGGTATCACTGTTGACCGGAACAAGCGGCATTATTTTCCATGCATTGGCAAATACCATTGGGATCGTGAGTAAGGTTACAAATACAGGGGCCATTGCCCTATCCCATGGCATTATTCTGAAAGGAATGATCAAAACGATCCCAATGACAGAGGCAAGTAAAGCTATATGGGCAAGGTAGCGAAACCTTGCGCTTGCATTCTCCGTCGCTAAACCAGATGGAGCTAATTGCAGGAAAAATCTTGAGAACAGGGAACTGATCATCAACATGAACAGGATCGATACAACAGCAATTATCCAGCCTGCGGTTTGACCAAGACCCAGGTAGTTAAATGCTTGTCCGGTGTCTGTATCCGGTGCCATAAAAGCGGTAGCGAACTGTGGCACTGATTGGGCAAATCCCTGGAAAGACATCCAAATAAAAAATAAGAGAGCCCAATGTTGTGAGTTTCTGATCCATCTTGCGATTATCAAGAAAATGATGCCGGTAATAAAAATTGCAACGGCACCATAGCCCTGGGCCAGGTCATCCATAGGATGCTCACCAAACCAGTTATGATTATTGTGATAAAGGACTGCTTTCAAACCCAGCCATCTCTTTCCCAGCGCGAGGAATAATTCCTGGATAAAGAAAATAATGTTGAAGGCAAGTGCATAGAGCACTGCAGAGTTAATGATTATCGGTAAGGCTGGATAACCGGTCTTGCGTTTAGATACTCCCTTTGTCTTAATGTAACCATATATCCCCCAAAAAATCGGAATAACAAGAAGTAAAAGTGGAAGCAGGTGTCTGGGATCGTCCATAGCAGTGGTTTATGCTATGACTCTTGGTTCAATTACAAGGTTACACTTAACAAAAATTATTAATTACTAATTATTAATAAGAGTTAGACCCAATAATTAACAATCAATAATCAGAAATCATGACCTAACAATAGCTATAGCTCAATACCAAACCCCAAAAACCAAGTTACTTCTCCCTCGTCCACTCCTCATGTATCGGATCGCCTCTTGAACTTAGTCCCTTATGTGTCCAGACATTGTTATTGACGCTGCCGTCAAAGCTTAAAGATGCACCGACTCTTGTGCTGTCCCTTGAAAAGAATTCAATGTTCTCTGTGTATTTGCCATCTTTAAAAGTATAAGTACCGCCCCCCGTTCCGGAAAATTCTTTGGTTTCTGTATTGATCGCCATCCACTGAAATCTTGTAGATGAAAGTATTTTCAAAGTTTTCCGGGGTGCTTTTTGTATAGGTTGCATGGAACCTTCTCTCATTCTACCGGTGATTCGCCAGTTACCTGCAAGATTTGCGCTACCATCATCAATTTTCGTCCAGCTATTTACACCGGCTCCCATGTCAAGTTTTAATGAATTGCTACTGACCGACGCAGCATAATGTTTGTGCCCGCCCACATTAGCTTTTGACTCCGTGTCAAATTCAATATTCGCATGCATTTGACCACCCGACTCCGTATAAGTCCCGCCCCATGTACGGATAAATTTTTTATTTGCTTTATCATAAACAGTGTAAGAAAAATAACCATCCTGGAAGATCAGCATGTGATCTACAGTTCCATTCCTGGCACTCCATGCTCCCGTTAGACTGGTTTGAGTTTTTGCAGAATAAAAGCTTGAAGCAGTAAACAGAATTGAGGCTATCAAAAGGCAAGTGAATATCTTATGCATACAAAATATTTTATGAGGAAAGTTAAAGATAATGTCGTTATAATTAAAGGCTATCCTTTACACAGCGGAAACCCAGGTTATTTGAAGCACTTTTTATTTCTCCTTTTCCACGACTACCTGCTTTATAGCGAATGCAATACTGATCACTGCATAAAAAAGAACCTCCACGAACAACTCTTTTAACAACGTTGGGTTCACCCGGATCAAAACTATCAGCTGGACCTTTCGGATCGTGTTTCTCACTGGTTTTATAATAATCAGGTCTGTAATAGTCACTGCACCATTCCCATACATTTCCTTCCATATCATATAGCCCATAGGAATTTGGTGGAAATGATTTAACAGGTGCCAGGAAATCAAATCCATCTTCCAATGAATTGTTATTTGGAAATTTGCCCTGGAAAATATTTGCGATCCATTTGCCTGATGGTTTTAATTCGTCACCCCAATAATATTTTTTATTTTCTTTTCCTGCTCTTGCAGCATATTCCCATTCAGCTTCTGTCGGTAATCTTTTTCCGGCCCATTGCGCATAGGCGATAGCATCTTCATAACAAACCTGGACTACCGGATCATTCGGCCTGTTTTTTATTGAGCTTGCAGGACCATGTGGATGATACCAGCTTGCTCCTGCAACATATTTCCACCACCGTCCCGGATCATCAAGAGAAACATCATTAGCGGGTGGTGCAAACACCGGCGACCCGATCACCAAGTTTTCTACCGGGACGCCGGGATAATCTTTTGGATCAAGCGGACGTTCGGCAATTGTTATATAACCGGTTTCCTTAACAAACTTTGCAAATTCAGCATTTGTTACTTCATGTTCATCCATCCAGAAACCGTTCAAAGACACTTCGTGTACAGGCTGGGCATCTGGAAATGAAACATCATCTGATCCCATTTGAAATTTTCCAGCCGGGATCCAAACCATTGTAGTGGAAATAGTATCTGCAGCCAGTGAATCAAGCAATGAATGATCAATGGCCGCAACGACAGTACTATTTTCCTGCTTTTCAGGACCGCAACCGAAATGGACTGTTGCATACAACAAAAGCAAAAAGCCAATGTCTTTACTACGAAACATGTATACAATGATAATAAAACAATTCATTGCTGAGGGATTGTTCGTCTTCGAAGAGAATCTTCGATTTGTTTTTTATAGGGTTCAAAGGCAACATCAGAGGAATTATTTTTCAGTAAGAACGACAATCTTTTGATCTCAGCGCTGTACTTTGCATCTTTTGCAAGATTTACAAATTCATCCGGATCAGTTATATAATCATATAATTCGACTCCCTGTTTTCCGCCATCCCATTCTGTGTATCTCCATCTCTCGGTGCGAACACTTCGTCCCATGATGATCTCATTATTCAAAATCCTTGCTACCTGTGTGTACGCAGCTTTATTCCAATCAGCGGCTGGCTTTTTTAACAATGGAACAAGGCTTTTTCCCTGCAGGTCGGCCGGAGATTTTAACCCGCATAACTCGGCAAGTGTTGGATAAATATCGAGCAATTCAACTGTACGCCCGGTTATTTTACCTGAAGTAACAGCAGGCACCGAAATCATCAGCGGTACACGGGCCGAATGTTCAAAAAGACTTTGTTTCTGCCATTGGCCATGTTGCCCTACATTATAACCATGATCACTCCAAAAAACGACTATTGTATTCTCTGTTAATTTCAATCGGTCCAATGCATCTAAAAGTTTTCCAACCTGGGCATCCATAAATGTTATTGAAGCATAATATGCTCTTAGCAATTCGCGCCGTTTTGTTTCATCCAGCCCTAAATTTAGCTCTATGTTCCGTTTTGCAGCTTCGGGTTTATCAATCCAATCGGTTGCGATCTCCTTTGGCATTGGAATTTTATCCAGTGGGTACTGATCAAAATATTTTTTGGGGGCGACGAAAGGACAATGTGGCCTGAAGAATCCAACCGCTAAAAAGAATGGCTGATCCTTTTTCTGCTCCATTATCCTTATCCCTTCATTGGCGATCATGCCATCCGTCTGTTCATCATCATTTCCATCAGCCATCAGATATGCCATCGCTATTCCCAATGGAATAGTTGGCGTATAATTTGTCAGCAGGTGTTCTTCTTTTTTATCTCTTCCGATGGGATTTATCCTTTGGTTCCATGATGCAGCATCATCCATACCATTTGTTCCGATCTGACCTGGTACACCATAATGAAATATCTTCCCCACTCTTGCAGCGTGGTAACCATTGTTCATGAATAGCTGTGGCAGGGTGATGGCTTCGGGCAATGTTTCCCGAAAGTTTTTTTGAAGATTATAAACGCCTGTAACATCCGGGCGATAACCCGTAAGCAAAGATGCACGGCTTGGATTGCAAAGAGGATATTGATTATACGCCCGGTCAAAACGTGTAGCGTTGGCCACTAACCGGTTTAAGTTGGGTGTTTTTACAAACGAAAAACCATAGCACTCCATATCATTGTTCAGATCATCGGCAGCAATGAAAAGAACATTATATTTTTTCTTTAGGAGGTTTGGATTGTCGTCTCTTTTAGTGGTTTGAGACACTGATAAAATAGAAGTGATCACCAACAACCAGGGATAGGCAATGTATGGTCTGATTGGTTTCATTTTCGTTAGTTATTGAAGGTACTGATCTTTTATTACTGATCTTGAACGGCCTGGGGGCGAGCTCTTCTTTCACCAGCCGCAGCCGGGTTGTTTATCTTGGGTAACCAGGCGGACAATTTATTTTTCGTCTCAGCGTATTTGGGATCAGCTGCGAGGTTTTTCCATTCAAACGGATCTG
>JAICPX010000115.1 GCA_025929635.1 Chitinophagaceae bacterium | reverse complement strand
CTCTATTGCGATCACTCTTGGAAAATCAGGTCCTGTCCATAGTTTATAAAAATTATAAGCTTCCTGCTGAACAGTTTTGTTGTATCCAATTATATTAAACCTTGAATTCGTGTCGGGTTTTAAGTTCTCATCGGGTGGAGTTGTTCTCCATCCGCCAAAATCGGACGGAAAATGACCGTGAAAGATCGCCAGCGGGTATTTCACATTCGGATGAGTGTCCCAGCCCTCTGGCAATAGCACGTGTGCACCAAGATACATGGGTCTTCCCCAAAATTCTGTGAGTAGCTTGCTTTGGATCTTTATGTGTTTAATGTATTTACTGTCCTCCGGTTCTTTGATCGGTGCAATGATCTTAGTGAGCACGACACTGTGTACGATCTTTGTTGTTGGATTGAAATTTATTTTCAGAGGAACAGAAAGAAAATTTCCTGGTGCCGAATTCCAATGCTGGCCTTCTCCCCGGTCCATTGGCAACTTTACAATATGCCCGTCTTTCCGATGAAAAGTTTCATAAATATGGAATACGGCCTGGATATTATATTCTCCGGCTGGTAGATCAGCAATTTTTTCGATCGGGTATCCAAATGCATTAACGGAGATCATTTTTGTCGTTCCGGGCTGCCAGCCATCCACATCAATTCCAAAAATTTGTTGGGTAGTTGGCGCATCGTTTAATTGATTTCTTGGCTCACCCGAATAATTTTTTGAAAAGATCAGCAACAATCTTCCATCTACCGGTTTTTTACTTATTGTATCCGGAAGTTTTATGGAAATGCTTTGGGAAAAAGAAATAATTGAAAGCAAAAAGACAGTGATGAAAAAAACAATTCTTTTCATGATCGAAATTTTAAGTGAGTGACTCGTTAATGAACTCAAGTAGCGGTTGCAACGCTTCAAAGGCTGCAGTTACTTTCTTTATAAGTTCTTTTGATGTCAGGTCGGAATCTTTCAAAGAAGTCAGGGCGACAAAACTTTTCATTTTCAGGTATTCTGCTGCGGGGTTGTCGGCTTCATAGCCCTTGGGTACACGGCTAAGAACATATTCCGGATCACGGGAAAGATCCGGATATACTGATTTGAATTTTCCCGAAGTGATTATTTTTCTGAAGGCGGCAAAATTATAATCGATCTCCTGTCTTACTTTATTCAATTCCGGGGGCATAGGCATCCATAATCCTCCGCCCACAAAAGATTGCCCGGGCTCACAATGAAAATAGTATCCCCCGAATAAAGATTTTTTCCCGCCGCGGTTTATATAGGCACCCATATTGGTTTTATAGGGTGATTTGTCTTTTGAAAAACGGATATCACGATTAATGCGGAACAGGCAATCTTTCGCAGTAATTGATTTTATCGTTGGATCACTTTTGCTGTGTTTATCAATGACTGATTGAATAAAGACGGTGAAATCACTTTTCGCAGATTCATATTCTTTTCTATGT
Organism: Chitinophagaceae bacterium; assembly: GCA_025929635.1. Lineage (GTDB taxonomy): Bacteria > Bacteroidota > Bacteroidia > Chitinophagales > Chitinophagaceae > VBAS01. The sequence continues at coordinate 9,359 of JAICPX010000115.1, read as the reverse complement.
GCATCAAACCAGGGTTTGTTGTTGTTCTTTTTTAGGTCTTTTAGAAACCGAAGGGTCGACACGTGAAGCATAAACCAGGATTAATAGATTAAAAGCCTGCCTGTCGGCAGACAGGGATTATGAGCAAATAAATTTAATGAACTATCGTAATACAAAACATATTTAATTAATGAAGATCCTCATACCACAACACGGAAATTACCTGGTGATCTTTGTTTGATCCTTCGTGCTCTTCGTGTCCGGGGAAAAAATTGGAACACAAAGACCACAAAGAACCATGAAGCGCACAAAAAATTAATAAATGAGTGACAATAAATTCTAATCAAAACGATTCCTCACGGCCTTCTTTCCATTTTCAATTAAGATATTGATTTCTTTTTTTAAGAGTTTTCGAACTCTGGGTTGAACGTTGCCATCGCTGATGGAGACAGTTCTTTGCCAGTCAATGTCCGTAAGTTTCTGCCGGTTTAAATTTTCAACAATGATGCTATAAAATGCTCTGAAATATTCATTCAAATTTCCAACTTCCATTTCGGCCAGTGTCCTGTCGAACTTATCGCTTTCGATCTGCGCTTCGTGATCCATCCGAAAACCAATTGTATGGAGATCGGGCTTGTCTTTGTCAAAAATATGGATCGGGAAATTTTCTACTATTCCTCCATCAACCAATACATCTAACCCTTGTTTATGTTTTGGATGATAAAGAACCGTTCCATTACTGTCGATAAAGACCGGTTCAAAATAAAGCGGGATGCTTATGGAGATTCTTACCGCATCCCGAACCTTCATATTGGGATGGGTCTCGCGGGAAAAAATGACAGGTTTTTGTTTTGTAAGAGAAGTGCCGGTCACGTAGAGATCTTTAAATCTTTTTTGATGAAGCTCTTCAAATGTGATATCAGCATTTCCTGTTTTCACCTCAATGATCTTTCCCAACCATTTTTCAGCTTTCCTTCCTTTATACCAGCCAAAGTATTTTTTGATCCTGATTATACCTCCAATAAAGCAAAATCCTCCATCATTTAATTTCTTGAATTTTGTTGTTGCAATAAAGCGTTCGATATCTCTACCTGTATAACCCAAAGAAAGCATCATGGCGACGATGGCTCCCGACGAAGTGCCCCCGACTTTTTCAATATTGGTCATCAGGTTCTTTGCTTCCATTTCCTGTATAGCTCCGCAATAGGCAATACCCCTGATCCCCGCGCCCTCGAACACAAGATTCTTAATTGCCGGTCTGCTTTGCGCCTGAACTATAAAACCGGAAGCCAGCAACGTTAGAAAGAACAAGAATTTTTTCATGGAAAAGATTTCAGTGCGGTGAAATTAGCACCATGCTGTGATAAATATTGAGATAAGCAGAGATCAGTTTGTTCCCTTTAGGTGTTGGGGATCATTTTTAAGAATTCTGCTTCAGAAATTATTTTAATGCTATTGATCTTTTTTGCTTTTTCAAGCTTGCTCCCGGCATCTTCGCCAACAACAAGATAATTTAATTTACTGCTTACACCACTGAGTATTTGTCCGCCATTCGCCTCTACCATACCTTCTGCTTCGCTTCTTTTTAATGTCGGTAACGTACCAGTAAATAAGAATGATTGGCCTGCCAGGTTGCCACCTGTTGCATGTTCTTTCTTATCATTCTTCAGCTTCAATCCAAGTTTTTCTAATTGCTGGATCATCCTGATATTATCCTTGTTGCGGAAGAAATGATAAATACTGCCACCAACTTTAGGTCCAATGTCTTCAAGATTTTGAAGATCCTCCAAAGAATAATTTTGAAAATCCAGCAAATGCTTTACTGATCTTGCCAGTGTTTTTGCGGTTGTTTCTCCAACAAAGCGAATACCGAGCGCATAGATTAGCCTGTTAAGGGGCTGATTTTTCGAATTGTTTATTGCCGATTGCAGATTGCCGATCGATCTTTCACCAAAACCTTCCAATTCACCGATCTTTTCATAATCTAATTCATAGATACCCGGGATATCTGTTAACAAACCAAGATCAAAGAATTTTCTCACATTGGCATCTCCAAATCCACGGATATCCATTGCATCTTTGCTGGTGAAATGGATGATCCGTTCAACAACCTGCGCCGGACATTCAATATTTACACAACGCCAGACAGCTTCTCCTTCCTCTTTAAATAATTTGCTTTTGCAAACGGGGCACTGATCGGGAAAAACAATCTTCTTTTGTTTGCCATTTCTTACTTCAGCCAGTGATTTTACAATTTGCGGAATAACATCACCGGCTCTTTCGATCAATACCTGGTCGCCAATTCGAAGATCCTTTTCCCTGATATAATCTTCGTTATGGATTGAAATGCTGCTGACAGTAACACCACCAATGCCAACAGGCTCCAGTTTGGCCACAGGTGTAACCGCGCCGGTTCTTCCTACCTGGAATTCGACTCCCAATAATTTACTGGTTGCCTGTCTTGCTTTGAATTTGCATGCAATTGCCCAGCGTGGATGATGCGATGTCATTCCCAGCTTATCCTGCAATTCCACATCATTTACTTTGATCACCATGCCATCTATTTCATAAGGCAGGTCATCACGCATTAATTCATATTCGTTGCAATGTTTTATGACCGCGTCAATTCCTTCCAGGACCTTCTTATCCTGCTGCGGGCTGCGAAAACCAAGCTCCCATAATATTTCAAGCGAGCCGGAATGGGTATCGAGCCCTGATGAAACTTTTTTACCACGAAGAGTTGTAAAGTAACTGATATTGTAAACAAATGCTTCGAGACTTCGTTTCCCAACTTCTTTCGGATCTTTTATACGCAAGGTGCCTGCTGCGGCATTTCTCGGATTTGCCAGTGGCGGCAATCCCTGTTCCATCAATTGTTCATTGTATTTTTTAAAATTGTTTTTATTAATAAGCACTTCACCTCTTATTTCAACTGTTTCCAACCCGTACTCAGAGAATTTTGCCGAAAGTGGAATACTCTTTATTTGTTTGATATTAGTTGTGATCTCGTCGCCCTCAACACCATCTCCGCGGGTAGCACCGCGAACCAGCAGATCATTTTCATAGATAAGAGAAATGCTGGCGCCATCAAATTTTGGCTCAACGCAATATTCAATCTTAGTTTCATCTGTTAACTCTCTGGCCTTTCTGTCAAAATCCAGTAGATCCTCAGTGTTGTATGAATTACTTAAAGAAAGCATTGGTACAAGATGCGGCACGGTTGGAAAATCTTTTGTCAATCCTTTGGCAACTCGTTGTGTCGGGGAATCCGGTGTTACCAGTTTTGGATTTTCGGCTTCAAGTTTTTCCAGTGCCTTATAAAGCTGGTCATATTCAAAGTCGGAAATAAGCGGGTCATTTAATATATAGTAACGATGCTCATGGAACCGCAAAACATCCCGAAGCGATTCGATCTCTTTGGCGCCGATCTCTTTTTTTTTGATCAATGCCGTTGTTTCCGATTGTAATTTTTTTGTTTGCTCTTTGCTATACATTCCCGAAAGTTAAGATTGTAAAAATAAAATTTAGAATTATTGAAAGGGTACATTAGTTTCAGCGTTTCAGTGTATCTGTGGCAATTTTTTTTTGTCGCTGAAACACTGAGCCACCGAAGATTAATTCTCAATATTAATGATTCGAATTACACGCTTGATCGGTCCGGAAAGTTGAAACCAATGATTGTGTAATTTGTACACAAATCCTATCTTTAGCGTCCCAAAACTTGCCGATGAAAAAAATATTACTGCTGCTTTCGGTTTTTCTGGTTGTAAATTTTTGTCGTTCACAACTGCTTACCTGGACTCCGGATTTTCCCAAAGACAATGATAACATAACGATTACGGTTGATGCTTCAAAGGGAAACCAGGGTTTATTGGGCTATTCAGGAAATGTGTATGTACATATTGGTGTGATCACAAATCTTAGCACCGGCCCAACCGACTGGCGCTATTCAAAATTCACCTGGGGATCAACCGAAGCGGCAGCCTTAGCCACTGCTGCCGGGGCAAATAAATGGTCCTATACTATAAATAACATAAGAAGTTTTTTTGCTGTGCCAGCCGGGGAAACGATCCAAAAGATCGCCATCCTTTTCCGCACTGGTGGTTGCAGCACTGATTGCCTGGCACAACGAAATGCCGATCAAAGCGACATGTATGTGCCGGTGTATGACAACAGCCTTAATGTTCGTTTCAATGTCCCCTTCATGCAGCCTTTGTATAATCCGGTTCCCGAACCGATAAATAAAATGGTTGGTGAAAACATACCTATTACTGGTGTTGCAAGTGCCTCTTCAAACATGCGGTTGTTGTTAAATGGAAATGTTATTCAGACCGCAAATAATGTAACATCGATAAGTGCGAATCCGGCATTAACGATAGCAGGTAATCAAACTTTAGTGGTTGAAGCAACCAGCGGAACGACAAAAACCGAAACGATCAATTTCTTTGTAGCGAATGCACCAACAGTCGCGGCATTGCCTGCTGGTGTAAGGGATGGAATTAATTATGAAGCGGGAAATACTTCTGTTGTGTTGGTTTTATACGCACCGGGTAAGAATCGTGTTTCTGTCATCGGTACTTTCCCGGGAGCCAGTTGGAATGAACAGGTCAATTTTCAAATGGCAAAAACGCCGGATAATAATTACTGGTGGATAAAGATCACAGGTCTTACTCCGGGAACTGAATATGCATTTCAGTATTTGGTGGATGGTCAATTAAAAATTGGCGATCCCTATTCTGAAAAAATTCTTGATCCCTGGAATGATAGCGGGATACCGGCAAGCACCTATCCAAACCTGATGCCTTATCCGTCACAAACATCAGGCGTGGTAAGTGTGCTGCAAACAAATCAACCGGCATATAACTGGCAGGTTTCAAATTTTACCCGCCCGGATAAACGTGGATTGATCATTTACGAATTATTATTAAGAGATTTTTTGGCCGCACATGATTGGAAAACCTTGCGTGATACTTTGAATTATTTGAAAAAATTGGGAGTAAATGCAATTGAAGTAATGCCATTCAATGAATTTGAAGGAAACAACAGCTGGGGATATAATCCTGATTTCTTTTTAGCTCCGGATAAATATTATGGGACAAAAAATAATTTGAAAGAATTCATCGATTCATGTCATTCAAAAGGGATCGCCGTTATTATGGATATGGTCCTGAATCATGCAACGGGTCTATGTCCATTGGCTGCATTGTATTGGAACAGTGCCACCAACCAACCGGCTGCAAATAATCCATGGTTCAATGTAACGGCAAAGCACCCTTACAATGTATTCAATGATTTTAACCATGAAAGCCTGGCTACACAATATTTCACCAGCCGCGTGGTGGAGCATTGGCTTACCGAATATAAACTGGATGGTTTTCGCTGGGACCTTTCAAAAGGATTTACCCAAAACACACAATGCAGCGGAAGCACGACCGATGAAGCGTGTATTTCTGCTTATCATCCGGACAGGGTCGCTATATGGAAAAGATATTATGATACGATGCAATTGAAATCCCCTGGTAGTTATTGCATACTGGAGCATTTTTGTGATAACACGGAAGAAATTGAGCTTTCAAATTATGGGATGATGCTTTGGGGAAATAGCAATTATAATTTTTCAGAAGCCGCAATGGGTTGGCTGACCAATTCAAATTTTGAATCGGGAATTTTTAAGGTAAGGAACTGGACACAACCACACCTGGTTACTTATATGGAAAGTCATGATGAAGAAAGAATGATGTATAAGAATCTCCAGTTTGGAAATGCAACCGGTACTTACAATACGAAAGATCTTTACACTGCATTAAGAAGAATGGAAATGTGTGCCTCATTCTTTACCATGATACCGGGACCGAAAATGATCTGGGAATTTGGGGAGCTTGGCTATGATTATAGCATCAATCATTGTACGAATGGAACAGTTAACAATGCCTGCCGTCTTGACCCAAAGCCGATCCGATGGGATTATTTGCAGAATATAAACCGGCAACGATTGTATGACATATATTCTGCATTATTAAAACTTCGTTCTCACCCACAATACAAGGCTGGATTCCTGACTGATCGTGTGACACAGAGTTTGGCGGGCGCATTTAAATGGCTGCAGGTAACGACCGATACATCTAATCTCTGCATCGTAGGAAATTTTGATGTAAATACAACGACGGGCACCGTAACATTTCAAAATGCCGGCACCTGGTATGATTATCTGAACGGCACTACATTTACCGCAACGGGTACAGCGCAAACCATCAGCCTGCAACCGGGAGAATTTCATCTTTACCTGAACCGGAATGTTACCAACGTGGTCACAACGCCTGTAACGAATATTGGCAATCAGCCGGCAACTTTCAAAATAAATGTTTATCCGAATCCATTAATCGAAAACGGAGTTTTGGAAATTGAAAATGAAGAATTGGGTACAGCTAGCATGCAATGGTATAATGAAGCGGGACAACAGGTTTTTGAACAATCATTAGGGGTTCTTACGAAAGGTGTGCATAAAATTTCTTTAGATAAAACTGCGAGAAAAAGTTTTTCACCCGGAATTTATTTACTTCGCATTTCAGTAAAAAACAGTGTGCAAACCAAAAAGATCTTGTTGTACTAATCGTCACTATTTGTTATGGCAGCGGACACACTTAAGAAATTGAAGACGGCTGAAGCGGAAAAGATCAGTCATATTGATTATTTCAACATAGCAATATCAGTTGACTGCGTGATCTTTGGATTTGAAAAAAAGGAATTAAAGATATTATTGATCAAATCCGATCTTGAAGAATTTGCTGATAAATGGTCATTGCTTGGCGACCTGGTAAGAGTGGATGAAGATCTTGACAGTGCGCCTTACCGTGTCTTAAGACAAAGAACCGGTTTGGATGATGTGTTTCTTCAGCAGGTAGGAAGTTTCGGGGCAACTAATCGCCACCCATCCGGCCGGGTGATCACGACTGCATATTATTCGCTTATCAATATCCGTAATCATAAATTAAAGATCACCGATAACGAAGTGCATTGGCACTCATTAAAAGATCTGAAAGCTCTTGCCTTCGATCACAAACAAATTATCGAAGCCTGCCTGCAAAGACTGAGAATACAGGTAATGGATGAGCCGGTCATCTTTAACCTGTTACCAGAGAAATTTTCTTTAAGAGAGCTACAGGATCTTTACCAGGCAATTTTAGGAACCAAGCTTGACAGGAGAAACTTCAGAAAGAAGATCGCATTAAAAAACTGGCTTGATGATCTTGATGAGATGGAAGACGATGTACCGCACCGACCGGGTAAACTCTATAAATTAAAAACCGGCTTAAAGAAACATCTTGCGGGACTGGCGGAAAAAGTCAAATAGAGCCCTTGAACCGCCCTGGAAATATTAATAATTGAACATTTCCCCAGATGCAGCAACGACGCAAGAAATGGACTCTTAATCTTTCGATCAATTTCACGAATGATTGTTTGTTTAACAACTGATCTTAAATTGGTTGAACCGGTTAACAATCATAATGGGTACTAAAAAAATTTTAGAAGAAAATATTGTTGAATTAAGAAATGTGTCTAAATTACACAGCTAAAGTCGTAATTTTTAACTCACGATAACTACTAATGCTTATGTCCTGCAAAAATCTGCTTAAACCAGCGGCTTTTATTTTCCTGCTTTTTACTTCGCAGTTAATATTTGCCCAAGATAGAGTTGTTACTGGAAGAGTAACTGACTCTAAAGATAATACCGGTGTTCCGGGTGTGACCGTTACGCCGAAAGGAACAAGAACTGGTACTCAAACAGGTTCGGATGGTTCCTACAGGATCTCCGTCGGTTCCGGGGTTACTACATTAGTCTTTACTTCTATTGGTTATGCAACCCAGGAAGTAGACATTACCGGAAAATCCACTGCCGATGTGGTGCTTGTTATTACTAATTCACAGTTGGGTGAGGTTGTTGTAACCGGTTATGGTACTGCAAGAAAGAAAGACCTCACCGGTTCGATTGCTTCAGTGAAAGCAAAGGATTTCAACAAAGGAGTGAATACTTCACCTGATCAATTGATCCAGGGTAAAGTGGCCGGATTACAGATCACAAATAACAATGGTGCACCGGGTGCCGGCGCTACAATTCGCATTCGTGGTACAGGTTCGGTTCGTTCCGGCAATAATCCTTTGATTGTGGTAGATGGTGTTCCTTTGGAAGGTGGTTCAGCACGTCCAGGTCTAGGTCTTCCCGGTATGGGAGGCACACCCGGTTCAAACCCCTTGAACTATATTAATCCCGCTGATATTGAGAGCATCGATGTATTGAAGGATGCTTCGGCTGCGGCAATTTATGGGTCAAGAGGTGCAAATGGAGTTATACTTATTACCACTAAAAAAGGTAAAACAGGTACCCCCGTGATCGAGTTTGGCTATGCATTTGGTGTATCCACTATGGCAAACCAAATCGAATTATTAAACGGTGATGAATACCGCGCTGCATTATCAAAATATAATCTTACCGGCGGAGATTATGGTGGAAATGTAGATGCAATGGATGCGATAACCCGCACCGGTACAACACACAACGTAAACGTAGCATTAAGTGGTGGCACTGAAAATGCACGTCAAAGAGTTTCCTTAAGCTTTTTGAATGAAGAAGGGATTATTGAAGAATCTAAATTGAAAAAGTACACCGTCGGTTATACAGGAAATTTCAAGTTTTTAGAAAGCAAAAGACTTGGATTGGATGTTAATATTAATACCGCCCAGTTGCAGGAAGAAGTTGTGCCTATTACAAACAATGCAGGTTTCCAGGGAAGTTTGATCGGACAAGCTTTGCAATGGAACCCCACTCATCCGTTTACCAAGGCTGACGGCAGCTACTGGATCGAGCCGCAGTTCGGTGCGTCTTCTCCTAATCCTTTATGGGTTTTACAAATGTATGATGACAATGTGAATACAACCCAGATCTGGGGTTATGTAGCTCCTTATTTCCGTTTTACAAATGAACTGGAGTACAAGTTCCAGTATGGTCGCAACCAAAGCGATGGCAGGCGTACTGCAATGATGGGCCGCGAACTGCTTAATTTTAATGATATCAAGAATCGTGGCTGGGCAAGCTCTTCCGAATCAAAATTGCTGGTAGAACAATTCACTCACACGTTAAGTTACAATAAGCAACTTAATACTGATTTTAATTTGAATGCAGTTATTGGTTATGAGTATCTGAATTTTGAGTTTTCAAATTCAGGACTATCGGCATACGATTTTACTGACATCGGGATACCTGATTATAATATGTTTGGATATTCAACACCTTCCAGCCGTAATGTCTTTCACTTTGAATCACCTACCAATGAACTTCAGTCAATGTTTGCAAGGGCGAATGTGAACATTAAAGGTAAATACCT
>JAICPX010000468.1 GCA_025929635.1 Chitinophagaceae bacterium | reverse complement strand
TTCTTCCATTTTGGATCGCACTTCTTACATGATTCCAGTCCCGACCGGTTATTTCAACTATCTCATTATAACATTTACCATCAAGATAAAATAGTTTGATCATCATTTTTTGTTCATCGGAAAGGGAGTCGATACACTTCTCTAATTTCTTAAAATTCTCCTCTTTTTCCTCCGAAGGAGTCCTTTCGGACATCACGCCATTCAGATGCACATCTTCTTCATTTTGCATAAGTAATGGCGATATATCAACCGTTTTCAGGTTTTTAGGTGTCCTGAGTTGCATCAGGCAGTGATTTTTTGCCACCTGGTGCAGCCACCCCCGAAAATTCTCTACTTCGTGTTTTTTCAATTTTGATACCAGTTCCTCAAAAATATGCATTACGGCATCCTGGGCCTGATCGGGGTCTTTAAGGTATTTCAGGCACACGCCATATACAAGCTCCATATATCGCTGGTAAAGCTCGCCAAGTATTTTCAGGTCACCTGACCGGTGATAAAGAATAACCAGTTCCCGGTCGCTTTGGTTTGTGGATGATATGTTCTTTAAAAAAGCCAATGATTAAAATTAACAAGAAAAAATTGCTGACACCTTATGTAATTGTGAAAATATCCTCATCTAAATAAGAAATCCACTCGGCGATTGAATGATTCAGTCGCACAGGATACTCTTGCAACTCAATAAAAAGTAAATGCCATGAGAAAGATAACTGTAAGAGCAAAATGGTTGCTCCCTCTCGCAATTTTTGGTATCAGTGCCACTACAATTCTTATTTCTTCATTTGATAAAAAAATGGATGCTTCCCGGGTAACAGCAGGATGTTGCAGTAACACCGGCGAATCACATGTCTGTGTAATGAAGACAATACTTGGAATTGACACAAGTGCTGAAGGAAAAACGATCAGCACTTTTCTTACTAGTCCAATGGTTGATTCAGCGCTTAAGAAAGGACTGAAATGGATAGTCACAGCACAGGCACCCAATGGTGGCTGGGGTTCCGGAAATCACAATGCGCAACACATAAGAGATCCGCATGCGGTAGAAACCGACCCTGCTTCTACATCACTTGTTGGTATGAGCTTGCTAAGAACGGACAACACGCCTGAAAAAGGCGAATATGCAACTGCATTAAAAAGAGGGACTGAATATTTACTTAAAACAATTGAAAACTGCCCTGACGACCAATTGCAGATCACAACGCTTAATAATACACAAGCACAAGCAAAACTGGGAAGAAATATTGATGTTATTCTTACTGCTCAGTTCTTCACCAACCTCCTTCGCTATGAATTGAAAAATGAGGAACTAAGAAAACGTGTTGAAAGAGCCCTGGATAAATGTATCGCCAGGATCCAAAAAACACAAAGTAACAACGGTGCATGGCAAAATGGAGGCTGGGCTCCTGTTTTACAATCTGCGCTGGCAAACAACGCACTTGAGAGTGCTGAGGATGTCGGAAGAAAAGTCGATACCAGTGTATTAAGGAAAAGTCGCGATTATCAGAAACAAAATTTTAATGCAGAAACTAAGAGTGCTGTAACTGGTGACGCGGCAGGAGTGATGTTGTATTCAATAACCAGTAGCGTTAGAGCCAGTGCAAAAGAAGCGCAAAAAGCAGAAGTGGTGGTTGAAAAAGCAAAAAAAGAAGGTAAGTTAAAACCCGACGCAAAAGTAACTGAAGAGAACCTTCTCGTCCTGGGATATAGCACAACGGAATCCAAAAACCTGTCCACGGCATATAATATCAATAAAGTGGCGAAGGATGAAGCCATAAAAGAAGAGGTGATGTCAGGGTTTGGAAATAATGGTGGTGAAGAGTTCCTGAGTTTCTTAATGACCGGAGAAAGCATGCTGATGCAGGGTGGCGACAGTTTCAGGAAATGGTATGATATGATGAGCGCAAAAATCGTTAACATTCAAAACCGGGATGGAAGCTGGAATGGCCATCATTGCATAACCAGCCCGGTCTTTTGTACAGCAACATGTTTACTTATCCTATCTATTCATAATGACATGGAATTTTCATTGCAGTTGGATAAGAAATAATTAATACACAAAACTACTTTGGTGAAAGCGTATGCAATAACAATTATCGTGGCATCATGAAAATGTAAACTATTTGGGAAAAGTAATTCTACTTCGTAAATTTTTGCTTGCAGATAAGACCGGCATTTTATAGTTTCAAATCTGAAAACGAACCCAGAAACAATTCTTATGAAAACTATCCACAGCCTGGTCCTTGCAACGATCGTTTCTGCCACGATTATTTCCTGTACAACAAATCAATTACCAGAGAATAATATTGAAACAACAAGCGCCTATTAAATTCAGTAATCCCTTTTCTTTGCCATAACAAAAAAGCCCCTGCATCGTCGGGGGTTATTTTTTTTGTGAGACGTCTCACGTTACTTGAATGCGGGATGAAACTCTTCTAATGTCTTTCTCAGGAATTCGCGATCGAGATGTGTATAGATCTGTGTGGTTGTAATGCTTTCATGTCCCAGCATTTCCTGTACGGCACGAAGATCGGCCCCGCCTTCTACCAAATGAGTAGCGAAACTATGCCGGAAGGTATGTGGCGAGATCGTTTTTCTTATACCGGCTTTTTTTGCAAGCTCTTTAATTATCAGAAAGATCATTACCCTTGTAAGTTTAGTTCCGCGCCGGTTAAGAAATACGATGTCTTCGTTGCCGGGTTTTATTGGAATATGCACCCTGATATTTTTCAGGTAAATATTTACATATTTGATGGCGCTACGGCCAATTGGGATCAATCTTTCTTTATCGCCTTTGCCGAGTGCACGAATAAAACCAACATCAAAGTATAGTTGTGATATTTTTAAATTTACCAGCTCGCTTACGCGCAAACCACAACTGTACAGTAATTCGAGCATAGCCTTATTTCGACCGCCTTCAGGTTTACTAAGATCGATCTGGCCAATCATGTTTTCAATTTCATCAAAGCTGAGCGTATCGGGCAGGGATTTTTTAAGTTTTGGAGCGTCGATCAGGGCAGTGGGATCATGTTTGCTGATCTGCTCGATGAGGCAGTATTTATAAAAAGATTTTATACCTGAAATGATGCGGGCCTGTGATGTCGCGGACATTCCCAATTCGCCGATCCATTTCAGGAAATCCTGCAGGTCATTCAATTTGACCTGCCCGGGAGATTTCAATGTTCCGGCATGCTGCAGGTATTGGGTGAGCTTTTCGATATCACGCATGTATGCTTCTACTGAATTATCTGAAAGTGACCTTTCCAGCTGAAGATAAGCTTTGAAACCTTTTTTGTAGGGATCCCACATTAAGGCAAATTACAAATTACAAATGCCAAATACCAAAGAAGTATACAAGTTATTGAAGCGTGATATTTTTTTCAAGCGCTGTCCAGTCCTTGTCGGCCTTCACTTTTGCCCAAATACGTGTGGGCGTTATATTAACGGAATCGATATTATCATGTATGTAATCATAGTCCATTTCAAGCATTTTCCCAAATGTCATCATTGCCGTTTTACCGGTTGCCATATCCTCCACAAAAATATTTCCCTTGTCAGTATGCACAGCCAACCCATCCGCCACTACAAATTTTGGATCGAATTTATTGATAGCACTTCCTTTCCTGACGATCTTTTGGGATTTATTAAAAGGTATTTTAGCCAGGTAGCCTCTTCCATTGTCGCAGCTATTGAATAATAACCACACATAACTCGTATCACCAAAGAAAACACTCATGTGATCTTTACTTAAAGGGAATTTTTTTAATCCAAAATCATCAAAGGAA
>JAICPX010000579.1 GCA_025929635.1 Chitinophagaceae bacterium | reverse complement strand
TTTACATATGAGCCTATGAGGGAGTTTCCTACAAAGTTAAAGTGCGCTAACGTGCTGCCTGACATGATCAGACTCGACTTCACCTCACATCCAGGACCGATAACAGATTTTTCGGCGAGATAAACGCCAGCCCTGAGATAAGCGTGGGCTCCGATAAAACATCCCGGCGAAATAATGATGGGTCCCTTTAGTATGACATTTTCCTCAATCGTGGCGGTTTTGTGAATAGCCACATCGTGGGTAACCTTGTAATCCGAGTTTAGATTTTTAATTTTTTGCTGGATGATATTTACAACAGCGGAAACTACGTTCCATGGTAATTCCTTTTCAAGCCCTGGAAAAGTTGATACAAAGTTTTTCAGATAAGATGCGTATTGAATCATAGTTTATCGTTCATATAGTTCAAGGGGAAGGTCGTCGGGGTCTGCGAAGAATGTAAATTTTTTTCCGGTATATTCATCTACGCGGATAGCCTCTGTTGCTATTCCGTGTTTGTTTAGGTGCGTGATAGATTCTTCAATGTTGCTTACTTCGAAGGCCAGATGTCTCAGGCCGCAAGCTTCAGGGCGTGAAGGACGCTTTGGGGGATCGGGAAAAGAAAACAATTCAATGCAATAGTGATCTCCTAAATTTAAATCCAGCTTATACGAATTTCTTTTCTCCCGGAAATATTCAGCATGAATAGTAAAACCAAGGATTTGGGTGTAGAACTTTTTAGATGCTTCATAATCTGAGCATATAATAGCAATATGATGAACTGAGTTTAGTTTAATCATATTCGAAATTATGTATTTTCGTTGGACTTACACCAACACTCCATGGACACACTCTGGCTTGTCATCGGGATAATCGTCATGCTTGTCGGAGTTCTTGGCTGTATCCTTCCATTGTTGCCAGGACCACCGTTGTCTTACATCGCGCTATTGATACAACAGCTCAGGTCGGATCCGCCTTTCACTTCAAAATTTCTTTGGATCTGGGCGGGTATTACCGTCGTTGTTACAGTATTAGACTATGTCATTCCGTTATATGGTACAAAACGGTTTGGGGGAAGTAAATACGGAATTTGGGGATGCACCATCGGTTTGATTGCGGGCTTTTGGTTAGGACCTTTAGGAATTATCATCGGTCCATTTGTTGGAGCATTCATCGGAGAAATCATCGCTAACAACAACTCAAGCCAGGCACAGAAAGCTGCATGGGGCTCATTTGTAGGATTTTTATTTGGAACGTTGCTGAAGCTTGTTGTGTGCGTGATAATGGCTTGGTATCTATTGAAATTAATTTTTTGATGTTGAAGTAATGCCAAGAAATTGCCCATCGGTTAATAATAAAATTAATGTTGAGAATATAGATAAAGCAGCGATGCAAAGTAGCGTTCAATTAAGCTAAATGTAGATGAGGAGTGGCCAACATTGGATTGGCATTTAAAGGATAAAGTGTAATCGAAGCGGCTAAAAAACAAAAAATTAATAGGAACAACAGCTTGAAATCGTCAACCAATTTAGCGTTTGTGTTTTCGGCGATATATGTGTCTATATCAATTCTGGTGCTTTTCAACTCGATTATACATCAACATAAGGACAGCGTCTTTTATTTTTTGATTCCCCCTGGATAGAAGTTTTTAGACCTGGATTTATGCTAGGACTAACTCTAGGTTTTGGTGGGGGCAATGGATTTGTACTGATGGGACAGGCACTTACATTTTTGGTATTCTTCCTGATGATGAAGTATGTTATTGGTCGCATTAAAATGCTAAATAACAAGATAAAAAAGTTAAAAAAAATTAAGCCAAGAGGTTCGACCCTAACAACGGTAAACTGGCATTCGGAGGATATTATCGTTACAAAATAGTGATTAATAAAGCTTCCACTTATGTAACAATCACGAGCGATTATAGATCTTGAGAACCGTTTCTCTCAGCGGGTTGCCGTTTTCAGAGCATAAAAATGCCATAGCCTCAGCGATCTCTTCGGGCTTTACCCAGGTCGAAAAATCTTTATCGGGCATGGCTTTTCTGTTCACATCAGTGTCGATGGTGCTGGGAACAATGACGGAGGTAACTACATTTTTAGAAGAACCTTCTGCATTAAGAAATTCTGCCAGCTTGAAGATAAGTGATTTGGACAACGAATAAGCCAGTGTATTTTTTCCGTCTTTTGGTTTAAGCGCAGGACGAGAACCTACCAAAACTATTTTACCACCCGTGGGCTGGCTAATCATTTGTTGGAATACGGGACGCGCGACGAAATATGCGGTCTCGAAGTTCAGGGTAAACATTTTTTTTAGCAAAGCGCCATCGGTTTTTTCAATATTTCCCATTGCAAATCCTCCAACCAACAACAACGCTGCGTCCAGCGTTGAATGATCGGAAATGATCTTTGCAACTACTTTGTCAACAGCAGCTTCATCTGTAAGATCGGCTTCATAAGTTTTTACATCAGCCGCAAATCCCAACGATTTTCCAGGCGTAACGGTAGCAATGACGTTGTAGCCGTCTTGAATCAATTTGTCGAACATCAGGTAAATATCCTTGATTTCCTGGGAGTGGCTGCGCGGAACAAAACCGTATTCCTTTCTCATTTTTTCGTGGATGCTGCCAATCTCATCATCGAGGTCTTTAAGGACTTCCTGCTCGGATTTTTGGTTTACATTCCCCGCTTCACGGACAAAAGTGTTT
>JAICPX010000063.1 GCA_025929635.1 Chitinophagaceae bacterium | reverse complement strand
GTGCAAATGGAGCAGGGCCTCAGCAACCTGAAAGAACTGGGCAACGCCAGCCGCTCATAAATTTGCTGATCGTTTGGTTTATCTTCTTTGTATTTTTAACGACTAAACTATTTATCGGACAACCGGGACAAATTCCCAGCCTGCTGAGAGGCAGGCACGGTAAAAGAAAACAATAAAAAATTTAAACATGAAACAATTACTTTTTTCTGCCGTATTATTAATTTCGTTGGTCGCTTGTGGACAGGACGATAAATCAAAAAGACCAAGCCCCCCGGCAAAAGCTACTGCAACTATAGAAAGTGGTGCGGCAATAACAATTGATTACAGCCAACCTTCAGTAAAAGGAAGAACAATTGGAAAAGATCTTGAACCGATGGAAGGAAAGGTTTGGCGTGCTGGTGCTAATGAGGCAACTGTATTTGAAGTAAGCAAGGATGTAAAAGTTGAAGATAAGGCATTGCCTGCCGGTAAATATGGTTTATTCACTATTATGAACGGTGATGAGTGGACCATAATCTTTAACAAAACATGGCAACAATGGGGTTCTTATAATTATAAGGAAGCCGACGATGCGTTAAGAGTAAAAGTAAAAGCAAAAAAAGCAGATTCTTTTTCAGAAAAGCTGACTTATAAGGTCGAGAAGGACGGTGATGTAAACTTGCTTTGGGGCGATAAAAAAGTCGAATTCAAAGTGAAATGATCAATCAGGAAAGCTGATCTTTCCCATGCTTATTGATGGGATCTTGTTTCGTCCTTTTCCCATATCAATTTTTTCCCCGCAAATACATTCATTAGCAAGCAGTGCAAACAGCACTGCTTCTTTTGCATCAGGATGGATGTGAAGATCATCGGTTGTAAAAAATTTCATCCCGTTCAATTGTGATTTGATATTTTCCATCAGCAGGGGATTATGCATACCGCCACCGCTCACATATACAAAGTAAGTTTCATTATTACTTGTACAACTTTTTATGGCTTCCACGATCATGTCTGCCGAAAAACGATTTAATGTCGCCATGATATCCGCTGGTGACAAAGAGTTTGCTTTAGCGTTGTCAATCGCTTTTTGCAGGTAAGAAAGATTAAATAATTCGGGCCCGATGGTTTTTGGGAAATCCTGTGAAAAGAAAGAATGTTTTTTTAATTGTCTTAATAATTCATCATTGACTTTTCCCTTTACTGCAATAGCCGAGCTTTCATCAAAATATTTTCCCGGAAAATGTTGTTGAACAAATGCATCCATCATGGTATTGCCTGGTCCCACATCTGTACTGAATATCTTTGATCCATCAAGATCACCCGGTAAAAATGTAAAGTTTGCAATACCGCCAATGTTCAGCATGATCCTGTTCTCACCCTTTTTTGAAAACAAAAGCTGATCGCCATAAACAGCCAAAGGAGCACCTTCACCACCGGCCGCAATATGTTTTTGCCTGAAATCACTGAGTGTGATAATGCCGGTGGCTACCGCTATATGATCCCCATCACCTATCTGCAAAGTTGCATTTGGAAATTTATCTATCCCATGCAAAAATTTCGGAGCATGGTAAATGCTTTGTCCATGGCTGGCGACAAGGTCGATATTGTTTTTTGTATACCCCCATTTTTCCAGGCATTGGTTAACAATGATTGCATGTTGAATGGCGACCCATTCATTAAGCAGGCAGACTTTTTCAAGATCTGCATCACGGCGGGAAAAAATGGTCTTCAGTTCTTCTTTAAAATCGTTTGAATAGCTCACCGTTTCAAAATTGACGAGTTCACAGGCTGTCTGCATACCGCTGCCTTTTATCCTGCAGAGCGCAACATCAAGTCCGTCAAAAGACGTCCCGCTCATAAGCCCGATGATCAGTCTTTCTTTTTTGGACGCTATCGAATTGAGTCTTTCAACACTGTGTTTCATATAATAAATATAGGCAGCCTGGTTTGCCGCTCAGCCATTAAAAATAATGGTTTATGAATGTTTTTGCGGGAAATTCTAAAAATCCTTGCTTTTTTTTGCAGGTTTTCGAAAAACTACCTTAGTTTCGGAAACACAACCAACAGTGGACGCTTATGCTGAAAAAGGAGCGACAGGAATTCATTCTTCGGGAGATCAACCTGCACAACAAGGTGCTGACCTCCGATCTCTGTGAGGCCATTAATGTTTCCGAAGATACCATTCGCCGTGATCTTACCGAATTAGCAGAAACCGGCGATATCATTAAAGTCCACGGGGGTGCCCTGTCCAAATCATTTCATGTTTCATTTCAAACCAATGGCGTTTATTCCCACGATAATAAGAAATTAATTGCCCAGAAGGCGGTTACACTGATCCGTGACGGTATGTTCATTTTAACTACCGGTGGAACAACCATCCTTGAACTGGCGAAAGCTTTACCTCAGCATTTGCGTGCAACTTTTTTTACCGGGAGCCTGCCGGCAGCACTGGAATATATTCAGCATCCTAATATCGAAGTGATCTTTATTGGTGACCGCATTTCCAAAAACTCAAAGATCACCGTAGGTGGCGATGCAATAACAAAGATCAAGCAGATCAACGCAGACATTTGTTTCCTTGGTATCAATGCGATCGATACCGAACACGGTCTTACTGATAATGACTGGGATGTGGTCCAGGTAAAAAAAGCGATGATGCAATCTTCAAAAAAAGTGGTTGCATTGACAATTGCAGAAAAAATAAATACGCAGCAAAAACTAAAGATCGGTGACCTCGATCTTTTGGATATTATGATAACAGAATTAAACCCCGATGAGAAAATCTTTGATGCCTATAAACAAAAAGGCGTGGAGATATTGTAGATCCGTATCCTGGAAAGCCAGGTAGAAGTATAACCATTTATTTACTAAACAAAAATGTATGAAACGAAAACCAAACCCAAGGCCATTGTGCTATCAATCAGGTCTTGCACTCCTCCTTTGTTTTTTTTCCATGGCCTCATTTAGCCAGGTTAGGATCTCTGGAAAAGTAACCAGCACCGAAGGAAAAGGATTGCCATTTATTTCAATAATTGTAAGAGGGACCAGCTTTGGCAGTTCAACTGATGTCGATGGCTTTTACGATTTTACTGCTGAATTAAGACAGGGGCAATACGTATTGGAATTTACCGGCGTGGGACTAAAAACCAAAGAACAAAATCTTACTGTCGGTAATGAAGCAGCATACACTGTTGATGTTGTACTCGCTGAAGATATCTTAAATATGGATGAAGTAGTAGTTACAGGTACAACTGTGCGCACTTCTAAAAGACAATTGGGAAATTCCATTTCAACTATCAATGCGAGACAGTTAGAGAACACGGGTGCGAGTAATTTAAATGCCATTCTTAATGGTCGTGTAATGGGCGCACAGATAACGCAAAATTCCGGTGACCCTGCCGGCGGGATTTCAATAAAACTGCGGGGAGTGGGTTCTGTTTTTGGTTCTTCTGAACCTCTTTATATCATCGATGGTGTTATCGTGGATAATAGTTCTGCTAATGTTATAAACCTCAATGCGGATGCGCAAGGTGCAAGAATACAAACCGGCGCCAACCGGCTGGTAGATATCAATCCCAATGATATTGAACGAATAGAAGTGATAAATGGAGCAGCCGCAGCGGCCATTTATGGATCAAGAGCTTCCAATGGTGTCGTACAGATCTTCACAAAGAGAGGACGGGGCGGGAAGGCGAAAGTATCACTTGTTTCAAGCTTGAATTTTAATTCGCTGAGAAAAAGACTGGATTTGAACACGGTCCCGTTTCGGTTTGGTATACCAGGTGATACCAGGTTAACGACAACGGGTGACCGGTTAACTACTATTGCTAACCTGACTGGAACTGCGGGTACAGGCCCGGCTGCCTTAGGTGGTAGATTGATCGAGGCCAAATACCCTGTAACAAGGTACGATTACCAGGATGATATCTTTGATAATTCAATCGGAACAGACAATCATTTATCCGTTAGTGGTGGTACAGATAGAGGAACTTATTACATGTCTGCTTCATATTTAAAAAATGATGGCATCATAAGAAATACAAATTTCCAACGCTATGGATTAAATGTGAGAGGTGATATCAATATAAATAAATGGGCAAAAGTTACTGCGGGGGCATTGTACACAAATTCCAGGTCGAAGGATCTGCCTAATGGAAATAATTTCTTTTCACCGATCAGTACAATGACTATCATAGACAATGTATGGAATATAAATGAAAGAGATGCAAATGGTAATTTACTGGCTGTGGAGCAGGTGCGAATGAATCCATTATCAGTTATTGAAACTTATGATTTGCGCACGGAAACGAACCGTTCGGTAGCAGATTTAAAATTGAATTTAACACCGGTTAGCGGGTTAAGCATTGATGTAACGAATGGTTTCGATACTTACTCTCAGATCGGAAATACCTATCAGGCCAGGATTCCTTATCCCGCTGTATCTGCAGCATTTTTCCCTGATGGTTATGTGAGTTATGCCAGGTTTAACTATTTTCAATGGACCCTCGATGGAGTAGCATCCTATAAATTTAATTTGCTTAGAGATCTTCAATCTACTTCATCAGCAGGGTATTCGGCTCAATATATAAAAACCACATATGCAGCCCAGGAAGGAAGGGATCTGATACCCATTGTACGTACGATAGGTGCCGCACAAAATTTGTTTACTCTTCCGGTCGATGTCAGAACACAACAATCAATTTTTGGATATTTTTTCCAGCAAACATTAGGCTATAAGAACAAATTATTCCTGACTGTTGCGGGGCGTTTTGATGGATCATCAGCATTCAGCGAGGACGCACAAAGTATCTTTTATCCCAAGGCAAGCCTGAGTTATAATTTATCCGACGAAGACTTCTGGTCAAATACTAAGGTCAGTAATTGGTTCAATACGCTAAAACTACGGGCTTCATATGGTAAAGCAGGAAACCTTACTGGTGTCGGTCCTTATGATCGGTTCATTTCTTATTTGCCAATTACCTATACCGGAGGTGGTTTTGGTCCACGCAATAGCATCGGGAATGAAGATATCCGCCCGGAAATTAAGAGAGAGTTGGAGGCTGGAGCAGATATGCAATTCTTTAAAGGTCGGTTGGGTCTGCAATTTTCTGTATACAGCCAGGAAATTACCGACCTGATCCTGCCCTTCAATATCGCTCCTTCTAATGGCGCCACCTCGCTGGTGGACAATATTGGCGAAATGACAAATAAGGGATTTGAATTAATGTTAACAGGTACACCTGTCAGGGCCAATGATTTTCGATGGGATGCTTCTTTGTTGTTTAATAAAAATAATAACGAGATTACAAGGTTGTATAAAAATGCGGGATTCATCGGATTGGATGCCACCGGGACCCAGGGTGTTTTGGAGGGCTATCCTGTTGGAGTATATTATATAAATTATTATGCGAGGAATTCAGACGGAACATTATTATTAAGAGATGTCAACGGATTTAAACTACCGCAGGTTGAACGGGGCGATGCGGCAACTAATATTCCTGCAAGAGATGCAAACGGTCAGCCCACAGGTACCCCTTTGCGCAAAGTCATTGGCGATCCAAACCCCGATTATACTGCAACACTTGTTAATGAATTCGCTTATAAGAATTTTTCGTTAAGGGTTCAGCTAGACAGGGTTGCAGGTTTTGAAGTTTACAATTGGGATTGGATAACACGTAATAATGTTGGTAATGGAACGCTTGCCCAAAAAGAACTGAATGGAGAAGTGCCCCGGGGATGGGTAGCAGCAATTGGTGGTTTTATCGGTCCACGCATCCAGGAAGAACATGTGCAGGACGGTTCATTTACTAAACTAAGGGAGGTGGCGCTTTCTTATTCGCTTAATAAATTGAAGTTTGCCCAAAGCATGAAGATCTCACTGATTGGCAGAAATCTGGTATCATGGGATGATTATGTAGGGTTTGATCCTGAAATTAATGCCTCCGGTCAATCTGTGATAAGAGGTAACGATTTTGGTGCCTTCCCTATACCACGGGTTTTTCAGATTTCAATAATCACTAATTTTTAAAAATATTATTATATGAGAACGATATTCAAAATATTCTTATTAAGCATTATGATAACGGGGATCGGGTGCAAGAAGGAGTACCGCAACCCCAATGCGCCAACGCAGGAAGATGTATTTAGTTCTGCAGAAGGCATGACTCGTGTTATAGTTGGAATTAAGAACAGGTTTGCTGTAAATACACTGGGAGCAGCATCGATATACCAGGCCATATCTGCCAGCGGGTTGTCTACAAAAGAGTTGGTAGTGCAGAATGCCGGTAACGCTGACCTGGCACAGTTGGAAAATGGCGGTAATAACCTGGCTCCGAATAATGGCGTGATCGGGACTTTGTGGTCTACTACTAATATTGTCAATAGCGAAGCACAAAAACTCATAAATGGCTCAGATAATGTCGGTGATGTCAACCTTAAAAATGCAATACGCATCTATGGGCATTTATATAAAGCAATGGCAATGGGCACTATGGCTGCATTCTGGGAAAGCCTTCCTGTGAATAACGGTGAAAATGCTGAATACAGCACGAGAGTTGAAGCATTGACCCAGGCTATTCAATTATTAGATCAGGCATCCACTCTTTTGAGTAGTACCACCATCCCGGCAAGTTTTACTGCACAGGTGGGGGCAGAAATTGATTTAAAAAATACACTACTGGCATTATCGGCACGCTACAACATGATGTTGCAAAATAATGATGCTGCTATTGCAAAGGCAAGTGCTGTTGACCTTACCAGGAAGTCTACATTCTTTTATAACAATGTCAACCCAAATCCTGTTTTCAGATCAGGTGTAACTACGGCAAATGTTTATGGAATAAGGGCAGACTTTGGTTTAAGCGGAACTTTATTGCCTGACCCCAATGACAAGCGACGTACATTTCATTTGGTGAAGAACGCCGCAAATGGTTCCGGCTTTTTTCAGAATGATGCAACCCCAATACCTATATATCAGCCGGGCGAAATGTTATTGATCCAGGCAGAAGCTTACGCCAGGAAATCGCAGTTCAATACTGCAAAGACTTTTCTGGATCAGGTGCTTCAAAAAACTGCCGCACAGGATGCGTTTGGAGTCGGCGCTGAACTACCGGCTTATTCAGGCCCCCTGACACAGGCAGATTTATTACAGGAGATTTATAAGAACAGGTGCATTGAAATGTATTTAAGCGGATTAAAGTTAGAAGACAGCCGAAGATTTAACCGTCCTGGTCCAGGATCTGCAAACGCAGAAAGAAC
This sequence comes from Chitinophagaceae bacterium, assembly GCA_025929635.1. Taxonomy (GTDB): domain Bacteria; phylum Bacteroidota; class Bacteroidia; order Chitinophagales; family Chitinophagaceae; genus VBAS01. The sequence continues at coordinate 7,206 of JAICPX010000063.1, read as the reverse complement.
AAGGAACTTTTATCCCTATCCGCAACAGGAGAGAGATGGAAATCCAAATACACCCACCGATCCACCCATCTGAGTTTTTGATTTTGCCGGTCGATATAAGCAGAAGGGCTACCTGATCTGGTAGCCCTTAAATTTAGTCCAAATGACCGCGCCGTAAATTTTAAATAATAACCCCGGCTTTTAAGCTGGGGTTAGCCTGGTAGAAAGTATCTCAAAGGACTTTAGTCCTTTTTATTAATGTCTTCTTACCCGGAATGTTGCAGATACATTATGAAGATTATTGTTAGCGATTTCCCTGATCTGGCCGTTAAAATTACCTTCAATGAACTGCCCCGGCGCTCCCCACGTTGTAATGTTTATATTAAATGGAGTAACCAAAGCAACCGAGTCGTATTGATTAACTGTAAGATATTGCAGTGGGAAGGTCCCGACCGCATTTGCCTGCGAATTAAAGCTGATATTTTCATTCGGTTGGCTTATTCTGAAACCAGTAACAGAAAGATAATTTTGATTTGTACCTCCCGCGCTCCATGCGCTGATCGAATCTCCCGTTACCGCTGAACTTATGCTGAAGTTTGAACCATCAACAGTATAATTAATATAACTTATGGTGGAAATACCACAAGCAGAAATAGAGCCGGTATTTACTGTTCCGGTTGAAGCAGATCCTGTCCATGGAGTTGCGCTTTGTTGATTGGCTACATTATCTGCTGCTACAATTTCGATCGTTCCTGTGCTATTGGAACATCTTGTGATCGTCAATGAAAAATTACCATTGCTGACTGGTCTTGTATATAACTGTCCTTCGAAATAAATTAACACATTCCCACTGGTTACAGGCTGATTGCTGCAGTCAACTGCGCTACCTGTTATTTGTAATGTATTTATCGGTGGAATTGTAACAGTAATAGTTCCAAGATTTGTACCCGAACTGAAAGGCCCCACATTTTGGGTATAAACAGCCTGGTTACACGTATTCATTACTTCCAATACCAACGCTTCATTTTTTGGAACCAATCCACCGACATGGCCTGATGAATCTGTATAACCATAACTTGATGCACCGTTTGGACGGGTAAGTTTTACCAATACATGGCTCAGCGGTCCGTCAGCCGTTGCTATCGTCATTTCGAGATAAACGGTTTGACTGCTTACATCACAATTCCAGAATGAGAAATGACTTACGTCACCTTCATAATAATCGGTGCCTTTGGTTGCGCTGCCTTCCTCTTTCCATAAACCTGAAGCTTCATCAACAGACCAGAGAGGTATCGTAGCGGGTGCTGATGAACGTAATGATGATGGTATAGTAAACCTGAGCTTTGCTGTTTTTCCGGAAGCAATTTGTAACTGCTCGCCGCTATTACCTTCCAGTTCCACTGCGAGCATACCAAAGGATTTTAATACGACGCGATAATTGTCTGCATCCACTCCCTGGAAACTCCCGGGAACAATTTGTGCTATATCACCTGCAGTAGGATCAATAACACTCGCATACACTTTCACGCTGCCTGTATAAGATTGATTGGTTGATTTAACAACAACTGACCCGGCAGGCAAACTGATCTTTGAATTATCAGCAAGCGTTACCGTTCCGCCGGCTGCTGCATCAATATTCCCGATCAGGGTTTTTGGAACCAGCTTTACCTTCACAAAATTTGTATTATTTGCTGAAGCGGAGAAAACGCGGTAAGCTTTAAAGAAACCGTTTTTTTCAACGGTAACCAACGAGGAGTATTTATCAAGTTGGATATTATTGAAACGAAATAAACCACGGCTATCGGTAGTCGCTGTATTGCTTCCGGCTTTTACAAGAGCGCCGGTTACTGCATTATTATTATCGTCAACCACTTTACCGGTGAGCGACCCTTGTACGGGGCTTGGGTTAATAACTGTTCCGGCACCACCACCGGTTCCGGGGTTATCAATTTTTACTTCTTTCTGGCAGGAAATAAGAAATAATAAGGAGAATGTTGCCAATAAGCAATTAAGGCGGCTTAGTTTCATGAGGCTGATTTTTGGGTTGGCAAAATAATTCATTTTTTATTGGCATATACTGATTCAATGAGGAAAGGGTTGGGTAAATAAATAGGTTTGCTGCAGATGCAACGTTAGTTTTTCACCGGTTGTCAAAACAGGTAATCAGGGATAATGGACACACAAAGGCTGGTAAGGGATTGTCTGAGGGAAATACCGGCTGCCCAGCGGCAGCTATACGAGTATTTTGCCGAAACCATGCTTGGCGTCTGTTATCGCTATACCAAATCGATGGATGATGCCGAAGATGTATTGCAGGATGGATTTGTAAAAGTCTTCAGGAACCTGCATCAATATAAATATGAAGGCGAGTTGGGTGGATGGATAAGGCGAATAATGGTTACAACCGCCTTGAATTTTCTGAAAAAGAACTCCCGCTACAACCAGGAGTTCTCTTTTGATAATGAGAACCTGCATCCCGTGATCGATGATGATCCTGTAATAAGAATAACGGGTAAAGAAATAGCTGACCTGGTCAGGCAATTACCGGTCGGATATCAAACAATATTCAACCTGCATGCTGTAGAAGGTTTTAGTCATGTGGAAATAGGAAAGATGCTAGGAATAAATGAGGGCACCTCGCGGTCACAGTATGCAAGAGCAAGAGCATTGCTGATCACCTGGATAAAAAAAAATGAAGAACTAAATTTTAAAACTGGTTCATATGCCGGAAAATGAATTTGAGAAAAAAGTTTCTTCCGAATTACAGGAACTGAAGGTTAAGCCCTCAGAAACTGTGTGGATCCGTGTAGAGGAGAGAATTCGGAAAAAGAAAAAAAGGCGAGTATTTATGATTGTTTTTTTACTCGCTGGTATTGCCTTGCTTGGCTACTGGCAATGGGATAATTTTCCTGGCGAAAGCAAAGGAGATATTACGAAAACTGAAACTCCTTCCCAGGAAAAAAATATCCCTGCAAATAAAAGCGATCAGGATATAAACAATGAAAATAAGATCGACGATAAAACCCAGGAAGTAAAGACAAATGTAGAATTCAAAAATGCCGATGATAAAAAGTTACTGAATACTGATAAGACATCAAAAATAACTACCAGCGATGTTTCAAAGGATAAGATCACAGAACAAAAAATAATTGATAGGAAAAAAAATAGTGGACCAGTTGTTCAGGGCAAAGGAAAATCAGGAAATAATAAAAAAAACTCTAAACCTGGTCAAAAGAAGGTAGTGGCATTAAAGGACGCTGATGGCGCTATCTTATCAATTGATGATCCCAAAACAGTAAAAGATACGGCTGGCGCAAAGGAAATTGATAACGATAATATCAACCCGTATAAAAATCAAAACTCTAATCCAACTAATAATAAAATTGATGCAATTAAAGTTGATACACTTGTAGAGAAAGTTGACGTTAAAAAAGATAGTCTCGCCAAAAAAGTTGATAGCGTATTAAAAGCTGTAGCAGTAGATTCCCCGATAGTTAATATTCCAAAAAATCCTTCCAATAAAAAATGGAAATGGGGAGCACAATTTATTCCAGGTATCTCTTTTTTGAATGAAAATGGGTTTTCGTTTAATATGGAAAAAAGTGCAGATGCTTTGAGTTATCAAAATCCTTCAGGCGGAAGCGGTAATGTAGCGCCGGGACAAAAACCTTCTGAAGTGAAACCTGGTTTTGCGTTTCAATTGGGAGGATTTATGCAAAAGCAACTAACTCAAAAAACAAATCTTTCTTTGGGTTTGCAATACGGTTTTTATAGCAGCCGCATTGGTATTGGGCTAAGGAGAGATTCATTATTGAGGTTCGCCAATCTGTTTAGCAGTATGGGGGAAGCCAATTCTGTTTATAATGCTGGTGGAGATACCATTCATTATACTAATCGCTATCATTTTATCGAATTGCCACTTCGTTTTCAATGGCAATTAAACAAAAATAAAAACTGGCCAATTTCATGGAATGCCGGGGTATCGGTTAGCTATCTTTTTGCAACGAATGCTCTTATGTATGATACGGCATTTAACGGCATATATTATCAAAACAATAAGTTGTTGAACAGAACACAACTCAGTTTATCAACCGGCTTTTCGTTTACCATTGCTAATAACCGAAGGATGCAATGGGGTCTCGGGCCTTTTATAGATTTTCACCTGAATAAACTGGTAGATAATCCGTTCGAAAGAAAAAAATATTTACTCTTTACAGGCGTTAGAACATCTGTGGTCTTTAATTCAAAAAAATAAATTTTGAAAATGTGGCAACGGTCGTCTTCGATGTGTTGTCAACCTTAAAATTGCGTTTATGAGAATAAGATCTTTTTCTGCTTTGCTGACAAGCACAATCGCTTTACTTTTCACATTCAATAGTTGTGTGAAAGATTCCTGCACCCGCCGCTATGTTTATTGGGAACCTGTGTACCGGACAAAAGATGAAGTAAGAGCCAACATTAAAAACAATCCTGTTCGCGAGATCGAGCGCCCCGGTAAGATCTACATCCGGGGGAATTATATCTTCCTGAATGAGATCGATCGCGGTATTCATATTATAGATAATAGTAACAGAACAGCACCAAAGCAGATCGCCTTCATCGACATCCCGGGTAATCTTGATATGGCGGTGAAAGGCAATATTCTTTACGCAGACTTTTATACTGACCTTGTTGCGATCGATATTACCGATCCGCAACAAATCATGGTAAAGAAATTTACGGAGAACATTTTTCCGGAACGGCATTGGGGAAACGGCTTTTCCCCAAATCCAACAATGACCATTGCTGACTGGGTAAGGAAGGACACAATTGTTACGGCTTATTGCGGAGGGAATGGTGGTTTGTTTGGCGGCTTGAAATCAGCCGATGTATTATTTATGTCAAATCCTTCAGGACTGGCTACCTCAGGTAGTAGCGCAGCTTCTTCTCCATTCGGAACGGGTGGTTCTATGGCCAGGTTCACAATCGTGAATGATTATCTGTATGCCGTTTCTGATTATAATCTGAACGTGGTCTCTATTTCAAACGGTGCAAATCCAACATTGAGTAATAAAGTCAATATCGGCTGGGGTATTGAAACCCTTTACCCTTTTAACAACCGGTTATTTATCGGTTCCACTACAGGCATGTTCATTTATGATATAAGCACTCCCACTGTTCCTGTAAAACTCGGCTCATTTTCACATGCGCGTAGCTGCGACCCGGTGATCGCTGATAACACAAATGCCTTTGTTACACTCCGCTCAGGTACCCCTTGCCGGGGATTTACTGAACAATTAGATGTTCTTGATATCACTAATATAAATAATCCAACACTGATCAAAACATATCAAATGACAAACCCACATGGATTGGCAAAGGATGGAAACACATTGATCATCTGTGATGGTCGTGATGGCTTGAAATTCTATAATGCAGCTGATGTGCGAAATCTTGTGTTACAAAAACAGGTGACAGGTTTGGATACTTATGATGTAATAGCCATAAACGGCTGGGCCCTGGTAGTAGCAAAGGATGGACTTTATCAATATGATTACTCATCCGTAAGCAATGTTAACCTCTTAAGTAAGCTAAGCGTTAAAAATTGATCTTTATGCAATCAAGACATCTTTTGGTATTGTTGCTGATAAGCGTTTCAATATTTTCTTCGGCGCAAAAGAAAACATGTAGCCTTAAATTTCATTCTATAAATGGTCTTTCATTCCTGAATGGTGAGAACGAGGTGTCAGCGGGTTTACAATCTGTAAATGGACTTCAGAAAGGAAACTGGTTCGCCGGAATAGGAGTTGGGCTGGATTATTATATTCACCGTTCAGTTCCTTTATTTGCGGATCTGCGTTACGAATTCGGAAAGAAGAAGGATAAGTTTTTTGCCTATGTCGACGGTGGGGTGAATCTTGCATGGGTGGAAGACCAGGTTTATAACGGCCCGATCATATTTGACGACCCAATGATGACCAATTCAGGCAAATTTCACAATGGTTATTATACAGATGCAGGCTTAGGTTATATTATCAATGTTAAAAAAGCGGGAGGACTTGTTTTGTCCCTGGGGCATTCACATAAAACTTTGCGGGAAGATGTCACTTATACGGATTGGCGAACACAACAGCCAACAACGGACATTTATCGTTATAAATTCAACAGGATTGTTGTGAAACTTGGTTGGAGATTCTGATTGACTTTTACCACGTAGGATCAAAGATACATAGGAGACAGATAGAGTATTCGTCAGGAATTGATGAACTAAAGTTAATTCATTAGAATATTTTTTTGTAATTCTTCGTGTGCTATGTGTTTATCTATGTTCCTATGGGCCTATGTGGTTCAAAAATCATATTTTATTTCTGTATCAACTTTTTAGAAATTTCAAATTCCTTTGAATGCCCTTCAGTTTACTCCGTTGAAGTGGCGATTGCCTGAATATTTTTTTGAATTTTTCTTCAGTCATTGTTTCCCATTCTTTAGTGGAAATATCAAAAAGCCCGGGCAATGGACTAAACTCAACTTCATTTGTTGGCTTCGCAAAACGATTCCAGGGACAAACATCCTGGCAGGTATCACATCCAAACATCCAGTTCTCAAATTTGCCTTTCATCTCCTGTGGAATCAGCATGTCCTTTAGTTCAATAGTGAAATAGGAAATGCATTTACTTCCATCGACAACTTTATCGGGAAGTATCGCATCGGTAGGACACGCATCAATGCAACGGGTGCAGGTACCGCAGAAATCATATACAAAGGGTTCGTCGGGTTGCAGTTCGAGATCAGTGATCAATGTCGCAATAAAAAAGAATGAACCCATTTGCTTGTTGATCAGGTTACCATTTTTCCCGATCCAGCCCAGCCCGCTTCGTTGTGCCCATGATCGCTCAAGCACTGGTGCACTGTCAACAAATCCCCGGCCATGAATTTCACCGACATTCAATTTAATAAGATCAATCAGCTGGTTAAGTTTTTCCCTGATCACATCATGATAATCTTTGCCATAAGCATACTTGGAGATCTTTGCGCTATCGCTATGGCGCTTCTCTGCCGGATAATAGTTTAGTAAAAGAGTGATCACTGACCTGGCGCCGGGTACCAGTTTGCATGGGTCGACCCGAAGATCAAAATACCTTTCCATATACTTCATGTTGCCATGCATTCCCTTGTTTAGCCAGGATTCAAGCCTCCGGGCATCATTATCAAGTTTCACGGCCTTTGCGATACCGCAAAATTCAAATC
>JAICPX010000223.1 GCA_025929635.1 Chitinophagaceae bacterium | reverse complement strand
TCATGATGTTTGCCGCTTCTTTGCAGCAGATCGAAATTGCGCTGGTGCAACAAGGCAAAACTGCCGGTGATATCAAAAACGCCCTGGAAAGGGCCGTAAAAGCACGCGAAGCGTTTTTAAGAAGTGAGAACAAACCATCCGATGAAAGAATTGTGGCTGACGTCACCATGATGTTTTATAATGATGTCGATAAGCAACAACACCCGATAAATTTCTATCGCACACAGGTAGAACCCTGGGGGAAATTGGATCATGAACAGACATATAAAAAATATGCACGAAATATTTTTGAAAAGACGATGATCTTTGATGACGCGAAATGGAATGCATTTATAAAAAATCCTGATGGTACGGTGCTGCAAAATGACCCGGCCTATGCCCACGCAAGTGCATTTCTTACCAATTACCAAAGCAAGTTCATGATAAAGTACCAGCAATTCCTCACAAGGAATATGGAGAACGGAAGGTTATATCTAAAAGGCATTATGGAAATGGACCCGGTAAAGGCTAAGAAAATGTATCCCGATGCTACTTCGACCATGAGAGTAAGTTTTGGCAATGTAAAAAGCTATCGCCCGAGAGATGCAGTGTTCTATGATTATGTTTGTACAATGAGCGGTGTTCTTCAGAAATATAAACCGGGTGATTATGAGTTTAACCTGCCTGCAAAACAAGTGGAATTAGCCAGGAAAAAAGATTATGGTCAATACATGGATAAAATAAGAAAGGATCTTGTCGTGTGCTTTATTACTACAAATGATATCACGGGTGGTAATTCAGGCTCTCCTGTTATAGATGCCAATGGGAATTTATTAGGACTTGCATTTGATGGTAACTATGAAGCATTAAGTCATAAGATCGCATTTGACAAAGACCTTAACCGCACGATTTGTGTTGATGCCCGTTATATTCTCTGGTGTATGGATAAGCTGGGTGGTGCATCTCATCTTATTAATGAATTGAAGTTGGTAAAATGACCATGGCTCACTCGTCCTGTCGCTGAAGTCAAATAAGGCATATGACTTATTTGACTAATATGACTAATACTTCCCCACTCTAGTAGGTAAAAAAATAAGCTTGGCTATAACCCGCTTCATTCTTAACATTGCATGACAACTTTTTTTGTGAGGGCTCTTCTGAATTTATTTTGGTTTTTGGCGTTACCTGGTTGCTTGCTGGCCCAGGTCAAATTCAGCGCTGCATCCGATATATCGGTGCTTCATAATTTTGATGGCAAGCAGAAATTCACTGTTGTTGGTCAAAGCGTGATCCCTCAATGGCATATGGATAAAAAAAACACATTATATGCCTGGTTCACATATCATGCTAACGGGAAATACAAAAGCACATTGATAGCCACAGCCAAATCAGCAGCTACCCAACCACAAACGATATCGTTTACAAGCAATTCCGAAATGCGGTTGCGGCAATTTTCTTTCGGGCTAAAAAGATATTTCATTGGTTATTTCGAAAGATCTGAAGAATTCAATCTCTATGGTGCGGGCGGGTTTGGATTGATCATCGGTTCAGCTTCAAATACTTTTTCGCGCCATATAGATACGTCACTTTATAACATACAAAATAATCTTATAAATGGTTCAGGTGATTTCAAAAGACTAACTCTCGATATTATTGGTGGAGTTGAATTCCCGGTCGCTTTCGAGATGTTTGTATATTCAGAGGTCAGGTTGCATATTCCTACGACAAATTATCCAAACAGCTATCTTCTGAAAAATTCAAATGCGCCGTTTCTTGCCGGTATTAATCTTGGCATAAGAGTTTTATTCGGCGTTGATCCTTAAATTTATTCCATGACTGATCAACAAATCATATCGCAGGTTGAAATTTACAAACTGCGAATACCATTAATTGAACCATTTATCACTTCTCTGGCGCATGAAACACATGTAGAAAATGTGATCGTAGTGACAAGAACTGAAAACGGGATAACAGGATTTGGTGAATGTAGCCCTTATATGCCGGTGAATGGTGAAAGCATCGATACTTGTTTTATCGTAGGACAATACTTTGCCAGGCTATTGAAAGGTAAAAATGCTTTGAAGCTGGAGGAGCAGCTTGCCGCAATGGATAATCTTATTTATGGGAACACAAGTATCAAGAGTGCCTTTGATATTGCATTGCATGATATTATCGGTCAACATCAGGAAGTGCCGCTTTATAAATTATATCGAGGCAAAAACAACAAGAAGCTGGTAACGGATTATACGGTAAGCCTTGATAAGCCGCTGAAAATGGCTGCCGATGCAGTGAAGATAAAAAACCAGGGTTACCCTGCTATCAAAGTAAAGCTTGGCGATACAGGACGAAAAGATATTGAAAGAATAAGAATGATACGTGAGGCTGTTGGGAAAAATATCCCGCTTCGCATCGACGCCAACCAGGGTTGGACCGTTAAAGAAGCCATTGAGACGTTACAGGCTTTAGACAAATACGATATCGAGCATTGCGAAGAGCCCATTGCAAAATGGAATTTTATGCGGTTGAGAAAAGTTAAAAAGAACAGCCCGATACCGATAATGGCAGATGAAAGTTGTGGCGATGCTCATGATGCGGAAAGATTACTGAAGCTGAAAGCCTGTGATATGTTTAATATAAAAGTGGGAAAAGCCGGAGGTGTCTTCAATGCTTATGAGATCGTGAAGCTTGGTGATAAAGCAAAAATGCAAATGCAGGTTGGGGCATTTCTCGAATCAAGGTTGGGAATGACAGCATCGGCACATCTGGCATTATGCAGTGATAATATTGTTCACTGTGATTTTGATACACCATTGATGTTTTCTGAAGATATCGTTAGTAACGGGTTAACCTATCACGCAAATGGTGTGATGGAAGTCCCGGATGCGCCGGGGTTAGGAGCAAGTATTGAACAGTGGCGGTTGGATACATTGGAGAAAGTGGTGATATAAATTATATAAAAATATTTTTTCAATGAAAATTAAACTTCAGCCCGAAAACCCTTTAGAGTGGGTAGCCTTAAAAATGAATTTGGCGCCTACGCCATTGGTCGATACGCAAATTGCATTTAATGTTGCCAGAGCCATTATGGCCGCTGCAGAACTGGGTATTTATGAAGCGATCGGCAAAACTTCAAAGACAGCGGACGAGATCGCTTCTGTGTGTAACACAAACGCCCATGCCACTACACAATTGCTCAATTGTCTTGTAGGAGTTGGTTATTTGAAGTGGAGCAATGGCAAATATTCATTGAAACCGAAGTATCATAAATGGTTATTGAAAGAAAGCGAATCTAATCTTATAGCAAAGCTGCGGTTCCAGCTGATCGAATGGAATTGGATGGGAATGCTTGAAGACTATGTACGTACCGGCAAGACACTACAACTGCACAACTCGGTAAATGAACAGGAGTGGAGGCTTTACCAGGAAGGCATGCGTGATCTTTCCATCAGTTCAGCCAAAGAGCTGGCGGGAAAAATTCCAATGCCAACGAATGCGACGTCTATGCTTGACATTGGCGGTTCACATGGATTATACTCAATTCAACTTTGTAAAAAATACCCCAACCTTAAAAGCACCATTCTTGAATTGCCTGGCGCCCTCCAGGCAGCGTCTGCTATTGCCGGGCGATATGACACTACCGGCAGGGTAACTTACAAGGAAGGCAATGCGTTGAATGATGACCTCGGTTCGGAACAATATGATCTTGTCATGATCAACAATGTGGTACATCATTTTACCCCTGAACAAAACATGGCGTTGGCAAAAAAAATTTCCCGTGCCTTGAAACCAGGTGGCATTTACGCGATCGGAGAATTCATCCGGGCGGAAAAACCCGGTGAAGGCGGGGTTATTGCGTCCGCATCAGGTCTTTATTTTTCTGTGATCAGTGCATCGGGCAACTGGTCTGCCGATGAAATGGAATCATGGCAAAAAAACGCCGGGCTAAAATCAGAAAAGAAGCTTAGCATTATGTCTATCCCCGGGTGGAAAATGATCATTGCAAAAAAATAATACGAATTCAAAAAAGCAGAATAAGATGCCTTTCATCCAGCAGCCACTTTACATCCTGACGATATTGTTGCTACTGGTTGTGTTTTCAGAATGGCTGGCGGAAAAAAAGGGCTTTAAACATATCGGGTCAGTATTGCTTGTGATCATTTTTGCAGCGATTCTTGCTAATCTGAACATTATCCCATCATCCCATAATGCTCCGGCTTTGTACGAGGGTATCTTTCATTACGCGGCACCACTCGGCTTGTTTTTTCTGTTATTGCAGGTAAGACTGAATGATCTGAAACTCGCCGGGTTGCCCATGATCATGATGTTTTTGATTGGCTCGGTCGCTACGGTTGCAGGCGTGTTGATTGGCTACTGGGTACTGTCCCCACAACACCATCATGTAAATCTTGCTAATGCAGTTGCCGGAATGTACACGGGCACTTATATTGGTGGCAGTGCCAATTTAAATGCAGTTGCATTGGAATATGGAGTAAATAAAGACGGGACATTGTTTGCTGCCATCAATGCAGCAGATAATATTATTACCGCCATTTGGATAATGATGACATTGATACTACCGCACATATTCCAGCGTTACTTTCCCAGAAAAAGAAAAATTGCGACGCAGTTTGAAAAACTTTCCGATGAAGAGTTAAGGAATAAATTATTGCAACCTGCAAACAATATTCACCTGTCAGATATCGCCATCCTGCTCGCATTTGGTTTAGGTACGCTGTTTATCTCAGAGCAGGTTGCTTCTTATATTAAAGGAGTTCCATCAATCCTGGTTTTAACAACGCTGGCGTTACTGTTTGCCCAGCTTCCTTTTGTGCAGCAACTGCAGGGAAGCAGGATAATAGGTTTTCTCCTGATCATGTTATTTCTCGCTGTTGTTGGTGCTTATTGTGATTTTAAAGCATTGATCGATAGTGGTGCCGTTGCTGGCATACTTTTACTTTGGGTAACGCTGATTGTTTTTATTCACGGCTTTCTCATTTTCTCTATTGGTGGTATACTGAAACAGGATTGGGATATCGTCTCCATTGCATCGAATGCAAATATTGCCGGCGCGGCCTCTGCACCCGTATGTGCCAATAGCATCGGGCGGCCCGATCTTCAATTACCCGGTCTTCTTGTCGGATCTGTGGGTAATGCTATCGGAACTTATCTTGGAATACTCGTGGCCGAGTGGCTCAAATAACTATCTCCCTTCTCCATTAATGGCTGGCGGATTATCCTTCCAGCGCCACAGGTACAAACATGCATAAGTGCGGTAGGGCGCCCATTGTGCCGAGATCTTTAAGATCTTTGCATTCATTATTTTTTTCTTGCGATGTTTCAGATCGTACAGCCCAATTACGGCCTGTTGTAACCCAAGATCATCAATTGCAAAGAGATCTTCCCGGCACAACGCAAACATTAATAGCATTTCTACAGTCCATCTGCCGACGCCTTTTATTTCAGTTAGATATTCTATCACTTCCTCATCACTCATCTTTGCCAGCTTTTTGTGACCCAGCCCTTTTTCAATTTCAAATCTTGCAACATTCTGAACATAATTTACTTTGGCATTGCTTAACCCGATCGCTCTTAATTTTTCGAAAGGCGTATCAATGATCTGTTGCGCGGTGGGTTCGCCGCGATAAAGATCCAAAAACCGCTGCTTGATAACCCTTGCTACCTTGGTTGATAGCTGCTGGCTCATGATAGAATAACACAGGTACAGGTATAAATTCTTTCGCTTATTTAATTTAAATACGCCGTGGTCTTTGATCAGTCTTCTTAATTTTTCGTCCTTTGAAAGATGTTTTACGTAGTGCATTAGCCGTTTGTTTTATTCAGTGTTTCTGTGCATCAGTGGCTCAAAAAGTTGCCACTCCGAAGGAGTCCTTTAAACAGAAACACGGAACCCCTGAAATCTATTTTGAATAAATATAGAATTTTGTTCAATGGAGCGAAAGATAATTTTGACGGGTGACGGGTCACATTCGATCAGCGTCCCTGAATTGAATGTCGCCTATCATTCTGTTCATGGCGCAATTGAGGAATCGATGCATGTTTTTGTTAATGCCGGGTTTAATGAAGCTGCAAAGCAAAACCAGGCAGGCACAGTGAGGATTTTTGAAGTTGGTTTTGGGACAGGGTTAAATGGCTTGTTAACATTCCTCGAAGCAGAAAAAAATAAAATAAGAGTTTATTATGAAACAGTGGAACCTTTCCCTTTAAATAAAGATGAGGTAGCTGGCTTAAATTATTGTCAGCAACTTGACCGCCCTGAGCTCCTGACAGTTTTTGAAGAATTTCATCATTGCAATTGGGAACATGAAATCGCCATAACGGAAAACTTTAGTTTTAAAAAGGTGAACACGGAGCTATTTAACCACTTAACAATTCAACAATTCAACCTCATCTACTTCGACGCTTTCGCTCCCAATGCTCAACCCGAAATGTGGACAAAAGCAATTTTCGAAAAGATGTATGCCATGCTTGAACCCGGTGGCGTACTCGTTACGTATTGCAGCAAAGGTGATGTAAGACGAGCAATGATCGCGGCAGGACTTGAAGTTGAAAAACTCCCCGGACCGCCGAAGAAAAGGGAAATGCTGAGAGCCGCCCGTCCCAACGTCATCTAAACTGAATCTTGACCCATTTCCTTTAAAGGTCCCCAATCGGGGATTTAGGGGGCCTCAATCGTCCAGCTCATTTCTCCATCTTTCTCATCTTTCAATGAAATCCCCATCCTTGAAAGTTGGTTCCTTATCTTATCACTCGTGGCAAAATCTTTCTTGTTTTTTGCTTCTTTACGAATGTCAATAAGAAGCTCCATTACTCCCTTCAGTTTTTCATTATCCGCTTCGGTAAAACTCTTCAGCCCCAGAATATCTTCCACATACACCTTCATTTGTTTTTGCAGTAGTTCAAAAGTTGCGGCGCTCATTGCAGAAACAGGAATTGTTTTGTCCTTCATGCTGTTGATCACCGGAACAAGTTCAAATAGATTCGCTAACACCTTGGCTGTTCCAAAATCATCATTCATGAACTCGTCAAATTCTTCAATGAGCGTTTTTACTTTTGAATCGAGGCTGGTATCTATTGTAGGTTGCGGAGACGGGGCATGTCCTGTCTCTGCCAACGACAGCTGCTGCAATTTCTCATACGCCTCCCACAATCTCTTTAATCCCTTCTCTGCCGCCTGTAAGGCTTCATTGCCAAAATCAAGCGTACTGCGATAATGCGTTTGCAGAATAAAGAACCGCACCACCATTGGGTGATACGCTTTTTCCAGCATAGGATGATCGCCACTGAATAACTCTGTTAGCTTGATAACATTGTTATAGCTCTTA
>JAICPX010000521.1 GCA_025929635.1 Chitinophagaceae bacterium | reverse complement strand
TGTTTCAACGGTTATTTCTCTTTCAGTAAATGCCCAGCGTATTCTTATTTCAGAACCTGACAGGGAAGATTCCCGCAGGATGAACTTTGAAATCATTGGTAAGATGGGAAACAACTATCTTATCTACAAAAACATCAGGAGCGATAATTTCATTTGTATCTATAACAATGAAATGAAAATGATCCAGAAAGTGAAGCATGAGTATATGCCTGATGAGCGGCTGATCAACGTTGATTTCTTTCCTTATCCCGATTTTATTTACATGATCTACCAGTACCAGAAAAGAAATATTGTGCATTGCGCAGCCGTCAAACTCGATGGGAATGGTCAAAAGATCTCAGACCCGGTCGAGCTTGATACAACAGCCATTGGAGGTTCCGCCAATAATAAAATATACACCACCCTTTCAAGTGAGGATAAGCAAAAGATCATCATTTTTAAGATCAATAGTAAGAACAGGGACCGGTTTGTAATCACCACAAAACTTTATAATGACAACCTGGATGTCCTTAAAAAGACAATTCTCACTATGTCAATGGAAGAAAGAAACGATCATCTGGGTGAGTTTGCGTTGGATAATGAAGGCAACCTTGTTTTCTCAAAATTCTATCGCACATCCAACGAGAGCATTTCAAAAGCGTACATGATCATAAAAAGGGCGATGGCCGATAGCTTTGCTTATTATCCTTTGAACCTCGAAAAAATGTATCTCGATGAACTAAGGATAAAAGTTGATAATACGAATCAACGGTATTTGCTTAGCGCTTTTTATTACAACCAGAGACGTGGCAATATCGAAGGCCTTTACTTTTTGGCAATGGACAAAAATTCATGGGAGCCCGGGCTTGAAAAATCATTTGTATTTAACGAAGACCTGCGCCAGGAGGCACGGGGTGAATCAAACCTGAAAATGGCATTCAACGATTATTTTATCCGGAATATCATCATTAAAAAAGATGGTGGTTTTCTTGTGGATGCTGAAGCTTATTATACCACCTCCCGTTCTTCTTCCTGGAATAGATGGGATTATATTTATGGCTCACCGTTTGTTTATCCTTACGATTACTATTTCTATTCGCCTTATTATTCTTCCTGGTGGTGGCGGCGAAGCAGCGGTAACCAGGCTGTACGGCATCATGCCGATAATGTCACGATATTTTCCTTCAGTAACAAAGGGGATCTTGAATGGAGTAATGTGATAAGAAAAGATCAGTATGATGATGAATCTGACGACCGCATCTCCTACAATGTGATGAACACAGGCGGGCAATTGCATTTTCTTTTTAATATGCAGGAAAAAAGGAATTTATTGCTGAATGATTTTGCATTAGGTCCGGATGGGCAGATCAACCGCAACCCGACCCTAAAAGGTCTTGACAAGGGTCATGAATTTATGCCAAAGTATGGAAAACAGATCAGCGCGAGACAGTTTATTGTGCCATGCTTTTATCGTAACTATATTTGCTTTGCAAAAATTGAGTTTAACTAATAGCGAGATGTGAGTGGTGAATGGTGAGTAGGAAATGTTATACTGTGATTTTACTCACCACTGACAACTCACCATTCACAATCCATATCTGTGATCGGCCTGTTTAAACAAAAAACACCTGCTAACATTATCTTCCTGTTTGTGATGGGCATTCTTATCAAACTGCCAATTTTCACAAACCCGGTCCCGGCACCCCAACCAGGGGAAAATGCCGCAATTCTTTATCGCGAAATTGTCAGGTTGCTGAAGACTATTGGTGAGAACGACGATTTTGTTTTCGGAATGGTGACCTATTTGGTTCTTTTTACACAGGCGTTGCAACTAAATAGTCTTATCAACAAGAATCGCATGATGCAACGGGTAAATTTTTTACCTGCTACCGCGTACCTTGTTATTACCTCGCTGATACCAGAATGGAATCATTTCTCTGCGCCATTGCTTGTGAATACTTTGGTTCTCCTGATCTTTTATTCGCTTTTCAAAATTTCAAACCAGTACAGCATTAAAGGAACGGTATTCAATATCGGGGTTGCGATTGGCATTAGTTCATTTATCTTCTTTCCGGCTGTGATCCTTTTTGCCTGGCTGATCTTTGCATTACTGGTGATGCGCAGTGTAAAAATCAATGAATGGCTGATCTGCCTGCTTGGTGTTACTGCTCCCTATTATTTTTATGCTGCCTATTTATTTTTTTCAGACAGCTGGTCATGGGATCATTTATTTCAACCGATCATTGTGGCAATGCCCACGCCGGGCAAATCCCTGTGGCTGGCGTTCAGCGGTATCTTGCTTATCATCCCATTTTTGATCGGCGGATATTTTGTGCAGGAGAACCTGAGAAAAATGCTTATCCAGGTCCGGAAGAACTGGAGCCTGATGCTGATCTATCTTTTATTTGCATTGTTAATTCCTTTTTTAAATAACAGGGCGGAGGGTTTTGAGAACTGGATATTGATTATTGTGCCATTTGCAGCCTTCCATGCCTGTACGTATTTGTATCCGCCCCAGCGCTGGATTCCTGTGGTTGTTTTTTGGCTCTCCATCGCATTTATATTGATATATCAGTATGGCGGACCAGGATGGAGTTGATAATTTTGATTTTTGATTTGCCTGATGTGAGTAGTTTTTCCAACATCCGAAATCCAGAATCTAAAATCTGAAATATCTTTGCAGCTCAACATAAACATTTGATATGAAATTCGGCGTTGTTGTTTTCCCGGGCTCTAATTGTGATCGTGATATGCATGATGCATTAAAGTATGACATGGGCCAGGAAGTGATCATGCTCTGGCACAAAGACAAAGATCTAAGCAAGTTCAACCATGAGGATTGCATCATTTTGCCCGGCGGATTTTCTTATGGTGATTATTTGCGTTGTGGGGCAATAGCCCGCTTTAGTCCAATGATGCAAAGTGTAATTGATTTTGCAAATGCCGGCGGAAAAGTTTTTGGTGTTTGCAATGGCTTCCAGATATTGTGTGAATCCCAGCTTTTGCCCGGGGGATTGCTGCGCAACGGCCACCAGCAATTTGCCTGTAAGAATATTTTTCTTACGAATGAAACCGGCAAAGTTTATAAAATACCCATTGCGCATGGAGAAGGTCGTTATTATGCCGATGAGAAAACTTTAGATCAGTTGGAGGCAAATGGCCAGGTGATCTTTTATTACTGTGATGAAAAGGGGAAGGTAAAACCTGAAGCAAATCCCAATGGCGCGATCCGGA
>JAICPX010000648.1 GCA_025929635.1 Chitinophagaceae bacterium | reverse complement strand
TTGATGGTTCCATTATAGATCCGCCACGGTGCAGAATTCTCATTCAGATTACGGTTCTAAGGCTTTTTGACACAGGACGGTGGGAGAGAAGTTGCAATTTTAAATTTAAGTGCTCAATGTGGATGCAATTTTACAAAAAATTATATTATAACCTGTTAGAGGATTTTTCCCAGCAAAATCTCCGTGTTTTTCCCGGTACCTGTCACTATGATCCCATTCGTAATCTTGCGAATTGGCCGGCCTGCTGCATAGCGACAAGAAACATACCAAGTGGAGAATGATCAGTAATTCATTTCGCCCTTCACTATGATCACCACTTTGCCCCCAATTTCGATTTTATCATCAAAGGCATTGACCAGTATTTCGCCTCCGCGCCACGAGGCCTGGTATGCTTTGAAAATATCCTTATTCAATTGCTGCTGCCAGTACGAACCCAGCACGGAATGCACCGAACCGGTAACAGGGTCTTCATCTATGCCTATCCAGGGACAAAAGGATCGAAGCAGGTAGTCAAACCCCGGATCATCGGATACGCAGGTGATCACCACTTCTATAATAAGGTCACTGCTTTTTTTCATGCGCAGAAAGTCGGGCTGAATTTTTCTCAGTTCATCTGCGCTTTCCATTTCAATAAATAATGTTTCCAGTTCCGGACAAAATGCAACAGAGCGATATGAACTTATGCCCAGGCTGTTCAATGTTTCTTTCTCCGGTTTTGATTCTTTCCATTCATATCGCGGATAACTCATAAGAATATTATCCTGTTTCGAAACGGCGGTTATATTCAATCCTTCGATGGTGGTGAATGTTACCTTCTCTATCTTCTCCTGCATCATAGCAATTCTGGAAGAGGCCAGTGTAGCATGCCCGCAGGCAGGAATTTGAGTAACGGGAGTAAAATATCTTATATCAAAATGCCCGGCAGCTTTAGTTTTGGATATGAATGCCGTAACCGGCAAATTCAACTCGGCGGCAATGGCCTGCATGGAAGCTTCCGTTGGCAGATCATCAATAAAACAAACCGAAGTTGGATTGCCTTTGAATGGAATGGCTGTAAAACTGTCTACAAAAAATATATTGCTTTTCATGGTGCTAACCCAAGGAATTACAGGGGTATAGCGATAAAATTAAAGTTTTTTACTGTGGTGGTTTTGACTATTTTTGCAGCCGCTTTTGGCGGGGTAGCTCAGGCGGTTAGAGCGCAGGATTCATAACCCTGAGGTCATGGGTTCAACTCCCATCTCCGCTACATAATTAAAGGTCCTTTTAAGGGCCTTTTTTATTTTTATATCTTGTAAGCGGTTGACCTACTAAACTGCCATCCAGCATGAGCACTACTTTTTTGATCCTGGGTATAATAGCTTTTATAATCGTCATCTTTATCATTTACCGCATTCAAAAAGTAAAAAAGCAACACAGACCTTTTGACGGGCAAAATAATCTTGTTCATTATGAAGAGTTCAAATACCGTTTTAACGAACCACACAGGGCCGCAAAAGATGGTTGGATACTCGGAGTGGTAGGACCTTATTTCGACGACAGCAAACCATACGACAACGCTCAATGCGCCTTCAGGCGGGTATCGAGCACGGTGGCAAAAGCATTGGCGGAAGAAGAGGCCAAATGGGTTCACGAAAACCTGTCGATGCGACGTTAAAGTAATATTCCTATTTTACCTTTCAAATACAATTCCTGTATGAAAAAAATTTACCTCTTCACCCTGGTCCTGGTCAGCTTATTTTCTTCCTGTAAAAAAGATAACGATACCTATTACATTCGTTGCACCATCGACGGCGCCGCAAGGACTTTCAATTTCGGAACTTATGCACATGAAGAATCTGATAATGGCTTCACATCGGTGGCCGTGGGCGGTTTTGCAAGCTCCGGTACAGATGGCGACTGGTTTGGTTTTTACATTGACAATGT
>JAICPX010000329.1 GCA_025929635.1 Chitinophagaceae bacterium | reverse complement strand
CGGCGGCTTTAGTAACTGAAAATAAAACGCTTTGTTTTCCGGCAAGCGCTGATAGTATTCCAACTTCTTTAGGACAGGAAGATCATGTAAGCATGGGAAGCATCAGCGGAAGAAAGCTCAATCGTGTTTTAGATAACCTTGAATTCATTCTTGCTATTGAATTATTATCGGCCTGCCAGGCAATCGAATTCCGTCGTCCGTTAAAGAGTTCTGAATTGTTGGAGTTTGCGCATGGTTATGTTCGTGAACATGTAAGCTTTGCTTCCGAGGACCGCATTTTCGCCGATGATATCAATAAAGTGGCGGGTATTATTAAGGATTTTTCTTTTGTCGGTAGGGTGAATGAGTTTGCGGATTCTAAAGGTGTAGAGCTGAATAGTGGTTTTCCTTCATTCGCATAAAACCCCAGCTAACCTCTCCTTTAGGAGAGGAACAGCATACAGCCCATGCTTTTTTGATGACCCGACAAGTGTTGAATTGGCAAATAAAAGTTGAAGTGGTAGATTCAAAAGTTCATTAAAGATTTACAGTGCCGCTCCTTCTCCTTAAGGAGATGGAGGATGAGGTGGAGAAATAAGCCCCCACCCTCAGTCCCTCTCGGAAGGAGAGGGAAGCCGCTCACAGCCCTCGCTTTTCGGATAGCAAAATAATGATGAAGCTTTCCGAATGTGTAGAATAAAGATTCAAGGCTGATGTGGTAGAACAAATAGGTGAAGAAAGAGGTGCAGCACCGCTCCTTCGCCTTTGGAGAAGGAGATGGAGGATGAGGTTAAACACACTACATCCTTACTACCGTTTCCAGCGCCAGACTCATCATCGGCAACAACGCCGTTTCCCTCTCCTCAGCAGAGATCTTCTGATGTGTACTAATTATATCCGAAACAGTCAGCAGAGTGGCGGCAGACTTTTTCAAATACCGGGCATTGGCAAACAAAGCAAATGCTTCCATCTCCGCTGCCAGGCATTTGTATTTTTTTACAATAGCAGGTTTGCCTTTTTCGGCACGATAAAAAACATCACCGCTATGGATAGTGCCGGTTATTAATTCAAGATCTAATTCAGCTGCCGTGGCATTGATGATATCAAACGCATCACCACGATGTTTGAACCGGTCTTTTTTATAACCATAAGCACATTCGGCATAAGTTGACTCACTGCAGGCAGTATCAACATTGATCAGGTCAAACAGTTTTAATTTATCTGTATAAGCGCCGCAGGTGCCAATGCGGATAATACAATCCACTTCGTATTCTGTATAAAGCTCGTAAGAATAAATACCGATACTTGGACAACCCATACCACTGGCGCCCACCGTCAATTCTTTGTCTTTATACGATCCGGTAAAGAAATAGACATTCCGCGTGCTGCTGACCAGTTTTATATCCTGTAAATATTTTTCTGCGATGAATTTGGCTCTCAATGGATCACCTGCTAATAATACCGTCTTTGCAATTTCCCCGGGCTTTGCGCTGATATGTATGCTCATGCGATGAAGATATTTATTTTATTGCGACTTTTGTACCTCACCCTCATTCCCTCTCCTGCATGGAGAGGGAAGCGGCGCACAGCCCTCGCTTTTCGGAGAATCAAAATAAAAAAAGAAACTTCGAAATTGGAGAAGGATGGGAGATGAGTCAAAAAAAGCAGAAAAAAATCTCTATATGAGTACTCTTACACAAACCCGCTACGACGCCATCAAATACAAAACCCCAACCGGTACTCATCTCAGCTGTAAGGGATGGATACAGGAAGCTGCATTAAGAATGTTGCTGAACAATCTGAATCCTGAAGTAGCGGAACGTCCCGATGACCTGATCGTATATGGCGGCAGGGGAAAAGCGGCAAGAAACTTTGAAGCACTTGACAATATCATCAAAGCATTAAAAGTGCTGGAGAATGATGAATCTTTACTTATCCAATCCGGTAAACCTGTTGGCATATTAAAGACACATAAAGATGCGCCAAGAGTGTTGATCAGCAACTCGCAACTTGTTCCTAATTGGGCCAATTGGCAGCATTTTGATGAGCTCGAAAAAAAAGGTTTGATGATGTATGGACAAATGACGGCAGGATCGTGGATATATATCGGGTCGCAGGGAATTGTGCAGGGAACGTATGAGACGTATGCGGCGATTGCGAATAAGCATTTTCGTCGTGAATCGTCAGACGTGAAACGTGAGACGTCAGACACCAACCAATCTCACGACTCACGTCTCACGTCTCACGCCTCTCTTAAAGGCACTCTCAATGTAACCGCCGGTCTCGGCGGGATGGGCGGCGCTCAGCCTTTGGCAATTACAATGAATGAAGGTGTTGCACTTATAGCAGAAGTAGAACGCTGGCGCATTCAAAAAAGGATTGAAACAAAATATCTTGATCTCTGGTTTGAAAATGTCGATGATGCTATCGATCGTGCATTCGAAGCAAAACAAAATGGAGAAGCGATCTCAATTGGGGTGCTTACCAATGCAGTTTGTTTATTGGAAAGATTGATCGAAAGAGATATTGTTCCTGATACATTGACTGATCAAACCTCAGCACATGATCCATTGATCGGTTATGTTCCGCATACAATTAATAATACACAGGCCGCGATCATGCGTGAACAAAACCCTGAACAATATCTTGAGCTCGCTTATCAATCCATGTATCGTCATGTCGAATTAATGGTTGAGCTGCAGGCAAGGGGCGCGATCACATTTGATTATGGAAACAATCTTCGCGCAAGAGCACATGAGTACCAGCAGAAGTCAAACGTGAAACGTGAGACGTCAGATAATGAGTCTCACGTCTCACGTCTCACGTTTCACGACTCACAAATTGACTGCTTTTCTTTTCCCGGGTTTGTTCCTGCGTATATACGACCATTGTTTTGTGAAGGGAAAGGACCGTTCCGTTGGGCCGCATTAAGCGGAGATCCGAATGATATTTATATAACAGATAAGCTGATCGCAAACATGTTTCCAAAGAACGAAGGGTTGCAACGCTGGTTAAGATTGGCGAAAACAAGGATTGCATTCCAGGGATTGCCTGCACGCATTTGTTGGCTGGGACAAGGCGAAAGAGAACAAGCAGGGTTAGCATTTAATGAACTCGTAAGAAGCGGCACTATCAGTGCACCGATCGTGATTGGTCGTGATCATTTGGATACGGGTTCTGTTGCTTCACCCAATCGCGAAACGGAAAGCATGTTGGATGGAAGTGATGCTGTTGCCGATTGGCCAATATTAAATGCTTTGGTAAATACAGCAGGCGGCGCAAGCTGGGTATCGTTGCATCATGGCGGTGGAGTAGGGATGGGTTATAGCATTCATGCAGGAATGGTGATCGTTGCAGATGGTACTGATGATGCCGAACAAAGACTAAAGAGAGTATTGCGTAATGATCCGGGACTTGGTGTGATAAGACATGCGGATGCGGGTTATGATATTGCGAAGGCTACAGCTAATGAACATGGTCTCAATTTGGAGGAATGGATCAATGAACCGGAATGAGTGATGAATGCCCAGGCACTGATAAGAGAAGTTCCCTTCCGAAAGCAACGGACCAGATTGGGTAAAATAGGTCTATCGTAACAGTTGAATTCTTAAATGATATAAACTTTTTAATACTCACCTCATATCTCAGTTGTTCGTAGTGTTCTCAAATATTTTTCCATAAATAAAAAAACACAATAAAAGTTGTCCTGAGCCTGTGACACGGTTCTCCTTAGTGTTTCGGCTTCCAATAAAGAAAAAAAAATCAGGATTGTTATGCTTAGCCCCCTAAGTTTTGGTTAGAATGACATCTTTTGCGTTGGATCTAATCCTCGTACCCGCTTTTAATAACAGTCGAGATCATTTTGAACTGTTCATTCGCGGTAAAGCAATGCGGTGCATGCGCTGGGATCACAATACCGTCTCCGGTTCTAAGCAAGTAATTTTTTTCATTAATGACGATTTCTGCCACCCCATCTATTATCTGAACATACGTGTCGAAAGGAGATGTTTTTTCTGCTAATTCTTCGCCTGAGTCCAACGATGTGACGGTGATATTTCCTGTGGTCTTTTTGATAACCGTCTTGCTGACAACAGCATTGGGTATATACTCGATGATCTCAACGATTATATGCACTTTTGATTTTTCTATTTCCGTCGAAGGCTGATGATTACTCTTATCGGTAAGATCAGTAAGAATGTTTTTATTTTTGTCCATTATTTATGTTTAATTAGGATAACCTGTAAAGGTCTGAATGTTTAATGGGGTATTTGTTATACAACTACAGAAAAAAGTTGTATGATTCACACATTGGTGAGGTGTCTTCAGGTTATTGTGCAAATGATCATTAAAAAGAATGTTATCACAGTTACTGTGTTCCTTCGGGATGTACCAATAACCTGCTCCAAAAGAGTCCTTGGGATAATAAAAAATACCGACCCTTTATGCGCTCGTCGGCGTCCACGCCAACGAGTAACTATTCAACAAGATGATAGCCCGGGCTAAATTTATTCTTTATCTTCCCCCTAAGCAAAAAGATGAATAGGACTGCGAGGTGACTCATGATCTATCTTAATTATCATGCCCCCTGATAAGTATACTGTAACCGAAAGTACTATTAAGGAACCGCCGGCTTCCTTTACCGGGAGATTAAAATTTCTTGGACCAGGTTTTATTTTATCAGCTTCCATTGTTGGCTCCGGCGAATTGATCGCTACAACAGTATTGGGAGCAAGAGCAGGATTTATTGCTTTCTGGGTGATCATCATAAGCTGCCTGATCAAAGTAGCTGTGCAACTAGAGTTTGGCAAACAAGCTATACTAACCGGGGCAACAATTATGAGCTCATTTAATAAACTACCGGGACTAAAGTTTGGCAAAGCAGGATGGGCAGTTTGGTCAGTAGGCATATTGACTACTCTTAAGGTCATACAGTTGGGCGGCATGATTGGCGGTTCAGCAGTTGTATTAAAGATGTTATTTAACGGGTTGCCTCTATATCTCTATGTCATTTTGCTTGTAGTGGCAACGGCTGCGCTGATCGCCGGTGGTTATTATAAAGTTGTAGAAAAAATATCGCTGATCATGGTTGTTGCGTTTACGATCACTACAATCATTGCGTTAATTGTTCTTCGTTATACACCATACACCTTTACATGGAAAGATGTTGCAAGCGGGTTGCAATTCAGTTTGCCTTCCAAATATGTTGCAGTGGCTTTCGGTGCTTTCGGGATCACGGGAGTAGCCAGTGATGAGATCATTGCTTATAATTATTGGTGCATTGAAAAAGGATATGCTGCGTATACTGGTCCGAAAGATAACAGTGATGAATGGAAAAGAAGAGCACGGGGATGGATCCGGGTAATGTACCTCGATGCGACAGTTGCAATGATCATTTATACTTCAGTAACGGCAGCTTTTTATTTATTGGGTGCAGCCATATTGCACGGCAACACCACAATTCCACAGGGGAATGGTGTGATTGAAGCAATTTCACTTATTTATACCCAATCATTGGGTGAAGGAGCCAAACTCATTTACCTGGTCGGGGCATTCTTTGTTT
>JAICPX010000413.1 GCA_025929635.1 Chitinophagaceae bacterium | reverse complement strand
TTTCATCAGTATATCTTTTAATTGCAGCGCAAAAATGACGTTAATCCAAAAGCAATTTGCTATTCCAATATTACCAAATTGTTAACTCATAGCATAAAATATAAAGAATGCCCCGGCAAGAATACCGGGGCTTGCAATTAAAAGATAATTTACGCCTTATCTTGAGGCTGTTTAAATGCAAATCTTATAACAGCATATTATTTGAAAATGAAGTACCGGTTAATTGATTGTTATCAAATGATTACCTGATACTTTATTTAGTTGCAACTGACTTAATATTCGGGTAACATTTACATCATATTTCATTAATCTGCAATTAACGGTGACATAACACCGGGGGTCCACTTTTGCGTGGTAATTAACACGCAATGAAAAGAATCCTGCTTACTGTCCCGGCCCTATTGGGATTGGTTTTAATAAGCTTTTCACAAACTGAAAAGCTTAGCGGTAGAGTACTTAGTAATAAAAATGAAGCGGTTTCCAGTGCTACCATTAGTGTTGAAGGCATAACTAATCCGGTAATTGCCGATATAGAAGGGAGGTTTAGTATCCATCTTTTACCTGGCAAAAAATACACTATTACTATTTCAAGTATTGGTTATACAACAAAAATTATTTCAGATATTGAAGTGGGTCCTCGTATGGACAATACTATTGAAATAGTGCTGGAACCAGAAGCAAAAACAGGAGAAGCCGTCGTCGTGAGAACAACCCGCAGACAAGAAACGACGAACGCGCTACTTTCATTTCAAAAGAACAATACAGCTTTATCGAGTGGTCTCGCTGCAGATTTTATCAGAAGGACCCCGGATAAAAATACCGGCGAAGTATTAAAAAGAGTTAGCGGTGCCTCAATCCAGGACAATCGGTTTGTAGTTGTTCGTGGCTTGAGTGACAGGTATAACCAGGCGACAATCAATAATGCCCAGTTGCCAAGTACGGAGCCGGACAAAAAAGCCTTTTCATTTGATGTACTACCTTCTACACTGATCGACAATATTGTGATCAACAAAACCGCAACTCCTGATCTTACCGGAGAATTTGCCGGCGGTTTAGTACAAATAAACACAAAGGATATTCCTTCTAATAATATTCTGCGCGTTGGCGTCAGTCTTGGATTTAATACACAATCTGTTTTTAATGATTTTCATAGCAATCCCCGTAACAGTACGGATTGGTTAGGATTTGATAATGACTCAAGGTCAATACCAGGAGCCTTTCCCTCAACCGGGCAATACAGGGCTTTGGGAGTTAACAGCGCCGGTGTGCAGATGCAAATTGATCATAGCAAACTTTTCAGCGGCGATGTGTATTACGTAGAAACTAATAAAGCGTTGCCCACACAGACATATAATATTACATGGGGCAATGTAAAGAAGTTCAATAATGATGCAAGCTTTGGCTCTATACTTTCTGTTATATACAGAAACAGCATGTTAAAATATAACGTAGAAAGAAGGCTGCACCAGGATGATGGAGAAACCCTTATCCAGTTATTTGATGAACAGAATAAGTATAGTGTCAATGCCGGTGCCATTGCGAATTTTACTTATGTAAAAGGCAAACATAAAATTTCTTTGAAAAACCTGTTCAATCAGCTGTTTGAAGATAATTTTTATACCCGTGGAGGGACTTCATTTGACCGCTTACAGGATTATGACTTTTATTCTTCTGTTCTGAATCAGCGTTCCCTTTATAGTGGTCAGCTTGAAGGTGAGCACCAGTTGACCAAAAATGGTATCAGGCTAAGATGGAACGGTAATGCGTCCTATAACTGGAAGATACAGCCTGATCTGCGTACACAAGCCTATTTCAAATCCAAAGGTTCTAACGATCCTTATGAGTACAATGATGACGATACCCGCCGTTTTAACAGTGATCTGAAAGACTATAGTTATGGAGCCAATGGTAGTTTGTTATTCCCCTTTAAATTGAATAAAGAAAGGCAGAGCTTTAAGGTCGGGGGGTCTACTCTTATTCGCATTCGCGATTTCAGGAGCCGCATATTCAGGTATATCCCCGCTGACATTTCACAATTCAACAGTTCAAAGACCACGTTGCCATATAACCAGATCTTCTTACCGGAGAATATTGCTACCGATGGATTTGTAATAGAAGATTTTACCAATAACCAGGACAAATATGTTGGAGTATCTGCTCTTAATGGCATGTATGGAATGTTTGATAACAAATTTGGTGAGAAATTCAGGCTTGTCTGGGGAATCAGAGTTGAGAATTTTCAGCAGGTATTAACAAGCCGTGATGTAACCAATAAAAGGATCGTTGTCAATACGGAAAAATGGGATGTTCTTCCTTCATTCAATTTTACACTAAGTCCGGACACTAAGAATAATATACGTGTTTCCGGAAGCAGAACAGTAAGCAGGCCTGAATTCAGGGAGATCGCCCCCTTCTCATTTTTTGACTACGAGGTAAATTATGCTGTTAATGGCAATCCTGATCTTAAACGTGGATCTATCTTAAATGGTGATGTGCGCTATGAGTATTATCCCAAGGGTGGCGAGGCAGTCACTATTGGTGCTTTTTACAAATATTTTAATGACCCGATAGAATTGAGATTAAATCCATCAAGTGTTCTTGATCGCAGAAATTACCAGTATGGAAACGCAGATAAGGCTTACACATTGGGTGCAGAAGTTGAAATAAGAAAAGGACTTGGCTTTTTAGGAGGTTCATGGGATGATTTTAATGTATTCGCCAATCTGACTTATATTAAATCAGAAGTAAGGTTGGCTTCAACATCGGGTAGCGGCGCTGCAACTACAACTGATCGTCCATTACAAGGTCAATCACCGTATCTGATCAATGTCGGTCTTCAGTATAATAATTCGGGTGGACAATGGAATGGATCACTTCTGTTCAACAGGATCGGTCAGCGCCTTGCACTTGTTGGTATCAATGATCTTGGATTTCCGGATGTTTATGAAAGGCCACGCAATCAGTTAGATTTCCAAATAGCTACTAAAGTATTAGATAAGAGAGGTGAAGTAAAACTTACAGTAAGCGATGTGCTGAATGCCGATTATTATTTCTATGAAAATATTGATAGCAGGAAAGCATATAAATCAGGTGCAGACAGGTTGTTTTATTCATATAAACCAGGGACTACAATCACCGTCGGTTTTACTTATGATTTTGATCTAAAAAGAGATAAAAAATAAAAAACAAAACAGGAATATGAAAAAGTTGATCTACGTAACCCTGGTATTGAGCGCTTTCGCAATTACCAGTTGTGTTAAAGTGAATTTTAATGATGGCAAAGATGAAGTTATTGTGCCGACCGATCCCAATAACAACGTGATCAGCGGCATAATTTCATCAAGTAAATTTTACGCCAAGGGATGTTACGTTTTAAAGGGGTATGTGTATGTTACGGAAGGGGCAACGATCACTTTCGAAGCCGGCAGTGTAATTAAGAGTGATGTTACTCAAAAAGGTGCATTGATAATTGAAAGAGGCGCAAAGCTGATCGCACAGGGTACAAAAGACAGCCCGATTGTTTTCACAAGTGGTAAATCATCAGGACAAAGAGCGCCGGGCGATTGGGGTGGAATTATCTTACTGGGGAAAGCTCCCACAAATCGTCCGCTTGATCCGGCACCAACTATTGAAGGTGGTGTTGGTCGCCAATACGGAGGAACGGATCCTTTGGATGAAAGCGGGATCCTTCGATTCGTTCGTATCGAGTATGCAGGTATTGCAGCAGAGCCAGGTTCGGAGATCAACGGTCTTACCTGCGGTGGTGTAGGCTCAGGAACTATTATTGAAAACGTCCAGGTTTCCTATGGAAATGATGATGCATTTGAATTTTTTGGCGGTACTGTGAATGCAAAGAACCTGATCGCTTTTGCTACTGCCGATGATGATTTTGATTTCGACTTTGGATACACGGGAAAAATTCAATTTGCATTTTCATTGCGGCAACCCGATTTCGTCGATGCAGGGGATGCCGGCAATGGAGTAGAATGTGATAATGACGCGAGCGGCACATCAGCAAACCCTAAAACAAAACCACAGTTAAGCAATTTCACCATTGTTGGCCCTAACAATGTCAGCGGGACTGCATCTAACCATAACTATGCTCTTCGCTGGAGACGTGCTACCCAGTTCATATTCCGCAATTCAATTTTAGTTGGTCATCCTGATGCTGGCTTCTCCGTTGAGTCAGACGCAAGTCTTAATGACTATGTCAATAATGTATCAGAGTTTAAGAATAATCTTGTATTTGCGAATTCAAACTCATACAGAAGTGGCAATACGGCTATATTAACTGCTTCAGCGATGCAAACAAAAGCTGAATCAGATGGTTGTATCAC
>JAICPX010000602.1 GCA_025929635.1 Chitinophagaceae bacterium | reverse complement strand
CGCAATCTGTCAATAATGATGTGGTGGCTATTAAACAACTGATGAGAATATACTTTTTCATTTTAGCCGGGTTTTGTGTATGATTGAATATGCCAATATATATGCATAATGGATGCCACAATTCTGCTCTTTGGGCGATTGTTTCGGTTATCCGTAGCAGTCCTGAGGCAACAGTGTTTCTCAATCACTTGCAATTTATAATAACTTCATTTCCTGCCGCTCCAGTGGCCGGGTTGAAAGGTATTATGACTATACTATCACCACCGCCGGTCTTCGTGGATGAGACAAACACGATCATCATTATACCAATGACCATTACAATGAGCTTGTTTCTCAATTCGTTTATGAATCCTTACTCATAGAAGTCGTATATAAACCAACTCCAACGGAATGCGACTGAATTCCTGACAGATCGGTTGATGCGCTTGCTTTGTGCTAGTCGGGCCTCCCGGAGGTGCTTCTTCATTGCTTGTATTCATCAAAATAGTTTTTGTTTTGAGTTAGATGAAAAAGAAAGCGATCGGAGATGTTCGCTTGCCCGGCCAAACCGATCATACTCTTTGGCTGCTGTTTGAACAGCCGGTTAATACCAATTAATGATTTTATCATATAAATCATCTGTTACGTAAAGTAAAGGAAAAGATTCTTTCATCAGGCTTGTTAATATGGATCACTCAAGGCTGACTGCTCAGTAATATTGTGTACCTTACAAATTCACCCAAAAAATGTACATGAAAATGTTCAGTATGAAACTGGCTGGGCTGGTTGTGCTTTCCTGTTTTGCGTTTGTTGCCAGTGGCCAATACAACTGGAAACTAAGCAAGAACGAAGGTGGAATAAAAGTTTACCTGTCAGAAGTAAAGCATTCAAAATTTAAAAACATAAAAGTAGAATGTACCCTTGAAGGAAGTTATGATAAGTTGATGGCTATCCTCAATGATGTAACGAATCAAAAGAACTGGGTATATAATAATATAAGCTCCTCCATCCTCCAACGGATCAGTTCCAATGAATTTTATTATTATTCAAAAACCTATTTACCCTGGCCGATGACCAACAGGGATGCTGTCATTCATTTGAAAATGAATAAGGATAGCCTCAACCGTTTTTTGACGATCTCCGCCGTAAGTGTGCCGGGGTATGCGGTCGAAAAAAAGGGATTGGTCAGGGTGCCGCGGTCGCATGTCAGCTGGTATGTCACCATGCCGTCCGCCAAAACGATCAGCATCGTTTATATATTCGATGCAGAGCCGGGTGGCAGTCTTCCTGCCTGGGTTGTAAATATGTTTACCGACAAAGGGCCTTATGAAAGTTTTAAAAAATTGGCGGAACTACTGAGACGTCCGGCATAAGTTTTATTACCCTCTTGTGTTCGTTCTTCTTCCGATCAATAAAGGATACGGGATCCCGAATAGGATCAAGGATATGCCAGGTATTTTTTTCTCATCGCTTTATATTCACTTAGGCCCGGCTCCCAGCTTGCACGGATTTCTTCTACTGATTTACCATCATTATTTGCCGGCGGAATAAACCAGGAACTCTACAAACTTGCTAAGCAGAGAAGCAATTTTTCAAGATCTTCTTTGCTATTTAGATCGATATTGTTTTCCTTTAGAAATGCATTGAGTTTTCCACTCACTTTGGAGTACTGCCGCAATAAATTCTTCCTCGTAGCCCAAACAAAGCGATTGTATTTATCACCAAAAAAATACCGTGTCTTTTTGGTTAGTGTGAGATCTTCCCTTGGAACCAGCTTGTAAATACCTTTTGCATCGATCAAAGTGCCATAACTGTCGATGGCAGACGTGGGATTGGGTATACCATAAGCGCCAATTTTATCTTTGCCTGTCAATAACAGCGTTTGCTTTGCTGCCAGCTTTATACCATTCGTGTCTTTGATGAGCTTTACGTACCCGTTGTCATAGTAAAACACGTCATCATTAATTCGAATGGATCTGATAGTACCTGCATTTGCAATATCAAGCGTGTCGCCTTTGGGGTCTATAAATTGCATTTCATCTAAAAGCCTGTTATAGTTCAACTTCGCCGCTCCGCTATCTCCGATCTTAAAAAAAACTTTGCCGGTGACAAATTGGGGATACTCATATAAGTCCGGGATGGAAACTGATTCATTAAAGCTTGTTCCGGCCCTGATGACAATATTACTGTCCTGTGCATCCGAGCGGTAGCAAAGAGCCAGGAAAAGGAAGAGCTGCACCCTCATAATTTAAAGCACAACTATTTTGAAGTCTGCTTCTGTAAAATTACTAAGAAATGATCTGTCTCCATCGCACGTTGTCAATGGTATTGTACCCTTTCTTTAAACATAAACAAATAAGATATCCGGTCGCTGAATACGATCAGGGATACAGCAGGTATTTTTTTCTCATCACTTTGTATTCACTTAACCCGGGTTCCCAGCTTGCACGAAT
>JAICPX010000147.1 GCA_025929635.1 Chitinophagaceae bacterium | reverse complement strand
GGCAGTGTTATTAGAGCCAGTGGTGTTAGATCTGAGCGAGCTATATCCTGTAGCGGTATTGTTACTTCCTGTTGTATTGACCAGCAGCGATGCTGAGCCGTTAGCGGTATTGAAAGATCCCGTTGTATTAACGAGCAATGCCGCATGCCCCATGGCTGAGTTTTCATTTCCCGTAGTGTTAGCATTCAATGCACCTCCGCCAATTGCTGTATTGTTTTCTCCCGTGGTATTAGCAAAAAGCGCACTTGCTCCAAAGGCAGCATTATATAGTCCGGTGGTATTTGATTTAAGCGTTTCTACGCCAAATGCAGTGTTGTTATTTCCAGTGGTATTGGAGTAAAGCGATGAACTACCAACCGCGGTATTATATCCGCCAGTTGTATTCGAATATAAAGCTTTGAAGCCGGTGGCTGTATTTAGAGCTCCCGTCGTATTCACCCGTAGTGCGCCCTGGCCTATGGCCGTATTACCGTCAACAGTATTATCCCTCAGGGCCTCAAAGCCTACAGCAGTGTTGTCATTCCCATTAGAGTTGAGAAGTGCGAATCCCCCTACTGCCGTATTCCTGGCGCCTGTGGAATTGGAATACAGCGCCCGAATACCGGTACCCGTGTTGTAAAAGCCAGTGCTGTTTGAATATAACGCCTCATTGCCGCCGGCCGTATTGGAGAAACCGCTTGAATTGCCGGAAAGTGCTCCATTACCATTTGCAGTGTTATTAGAGCCTGTGGTGTTGCCTTGGAGAGCACCGTTACCATTAGCAGTATTGTAACTTCCCGTGGTGTTCGAGTAAAGGGCAGAATATCCGCTACCAGTATTATAATTTCCGTCAGTATTGGAAAAAAGTGAGCTCTTTCCCATGGCAGTATTTCCTGTACCGTTGCTGTTGAATAGCGCTTCTGCTCCGACTGCGGTATTGTAATTTCCCGTTTGATTCTGCCACAGTGCAATGGATCCTAACCCGGTATTTTGTTGTCCGGTAGTATTCGCCTGCAACGCACCGCTACCCGTTGCAGTATTTTCAGTTCCTGAAGTATTCGCGAATAAGGCATCAAAACCCTGTGCCGTGTTTGAGTAACCGCTGCTGTTTTTGTAAAGGGCTCCGTTTCCAAAAGCACTATTTTTATCCCCGAGCTCACCGTCCACCTCTGTATGGTCAAGCGTTCCCCTGCCAAAAGAAGTATTATAATTTGAATATTGAATTTGACCTGCATTGGAATTAGCTACTTTGAATATCAGGGGTTGCTCATCAGTAGTGCCGATGAAGTTGGAAACGTTTGTCCCGGTATTTCCGGTAAGTGACCATGCGTTTAAAGGTGTACTGCTTGAACTTATTTTTTCCCAGCCCGAAACATTCCAGAAATAAAAACCGGGTGTTACTGCAGTTGCTCCGCTTCCGGCAGTAGCAGTATTATAAACAAGTAATGAAGTAAGCGGTGATGAAACCGGGCCCGCAACATTTGTTGAACTAAGAGCAACCCGTGGGATCAACATGCCTTTTGTTGCGCTTTTTACCTCAAGCATAGCACTGGCATCTGCTGTTGAGCCGTCATCACTGATGGCAACGCTTTGTGCTTTTGAAATTGTAAGGAGTAAAATCATGACAGGTAAGAGGACGCATAACTTTTTCATAATTGAAAATTTAAAAATCAAAAAAAATTGTGGCGTTGAATAGTTATTAATTGTTTAATCGGAAAGTTTTACAAGTTTTAATTCTTTATGTTGTTTTCCCTGCAATACTCTTACATAGTAGACTCCCGGTCTGTACGAATCGCCGATACGGACTGCTGAACCTTTTGAAAGGTTTGCCCTGGTTTCAATTGCCCGGCCATACTGATCAATAACCTGCACTACAATTTTTTCTTTGCTATCATTACTATTGATCATTATATTGAAATAACTGCTTGCCGGATTTGGATAAACATCCACATTCAGCTCATTAACCGGTATGGTTTCACTTTCTACTTCCGGGCTTGTTGTTTTTGTGGTGAGATTATTATTTTGCAAATTACCCTGTATCACAATCACGCTGTTCTCGCCGACAGCTTGCACCGGCAGAGAAGCATCACTGGCGCCGGGTTGATTATCATAAATGATCTTGCCATTGTTTTTGTTATAGATCTTCATTCTTATTTTGTCAACCCCTGTACCATCGAGCTGACCGTCGACAACTGTCATGGTAAATCCAATTCCGCTCTGGCCGCCGATTATTTTTCCTGTGCCTTTGAACTGTGCCATTGAATTGCTGATAACGAGATAGTCGAAATTCAGGGCATTGAATTCAAATTCGCCCACCTTAAACTCGAACTGGGTTTCACCTTTTGGGTTGGTTGAATTCTTGAAATAATTCATCGTAAACCCATAGCTGGCTTTTCCTGTTGAAGAAGAATTTGAAACCAATGCTCCCGCAGGAGATTGATACCAACCTCCACCGTATGTATAGCCACCATTTGGATCATAGATGACAACAATCGCATCCACATCCTCATTTGTATTAGCGTAAGAGGTAACACCGGCCTGATCTGTTACATTCATTTGCAGTTTATACACACCTGCTGATCTGAATTTATAGGCACCGGTTACTTTTCCTTTGTGATTGCCCGAAGGCTCGGTAACGATTCCGCTTGCCACGGCTGAACCGTCAACCAACCATTTTGCCGTATGCGTATTTCCGGGTTTATCCCAAAACTCACCAGCAAAAGAAACCGTAGAACCAGTTTTGAAAGACTTGCCAGATTGTGGCGCAGTAATATTATGCGCAACCCGAACAGTAACTGTTTCCCTGGTTTCGTTGCCCTGCTCATCGGCACAGATTATTGTTATTGTATAAATTCTTCCATCGCCATTGGTAGCTCTTTCTGCACGCAGCTTTACATGGTGATCATCGATGATTTCCCAATCAGGTGAAGTATCTCCATCGCCGGTTCCATTTATGGGCTCATTACTTGCAACCTCAAGTCTGCAGGAAGCAACTCCGCAATTATCAGTTGAAGAATACCTGACCTCAACGTCTTTCATTTTATGATTTGGTGGCCACAGTATATATGGGTTTGCAGAAGCGTTTGCGATAACAGGGGGTTGATCATCAGCCACAGTAATTGTTTGTAAACATGTTGCAGTATTTCCTGTAGCATCCGTTGCTGTCCATATAATATTAGTTGTACCAACCAGGAAATTATTTCCAGCGGGATAATTCGTGTGCGTTATAGTAACTGTTCCATCACAATTATCCGTCGCAGTTGCAGTACCGATCACCGCATTTGAAAGATTTGCATAACAGACATTGGCATCAGCATTTACTGAGATGTTTTGCGGGCACGAGATCAATGGTGGAGTTTGATCTATTACTGTAACAGTGAATTGACATGTTGCGTCAGGATCCACATCATTTGACGCAGTTGCCGTTACGGTAGTGGTCCCTTTGACAAAAGCAGTGGGTAAGCTTGTGCCTGGCGTAATGGAAAGATCATTCAGCATTGCCAGGGGATTATCTCCTTGCCTGAAGGATAACCTAAGTGTTGGAGCCGGCGTTCCGGTCATAGTAAATGGAAGACTACCAAGGTCAACGATGCCAAGACAATCAGAATTTCTTGTTGAAATGGTTATGTTGTCAGGACAATTGATGCTTGGGGGTACTACAATTTGTGTTGTAACCGTAGAACTATTGTCGTTTGGATTTACATCACCCGGAGGTCCGCTGACTGTCGCAGTATTGGTGATACTACCGGTTTGGTTTTCGTCTACATTAACAATTATTGTGATCAATATGTTCGAACCCGGATTAAGGCCACCGAGATAGATGCTCACCGTACCATTCTGTCCTACAGGCGGAGCATTAAGTATATAAGCAGATGGCGGCAATGGAAGAAGCGCAGCTACGAACGTTGTCCCCTGTGGTAAAATATCTGTAATTGTTATTCCCAGTGTAGGACTTGCAGAAGCATTAAAGACCCGTATACCATAACCAATATTATTACCGGCAATAACAGTTTGAGCAGTCAATTTGATGACAGCCAGATTATGCGTTCGGACCAAAAAGAGTACAACATTGTCAATTGATGTTGAAGCAAGACTTGCCTGGCCCGTCGTATTAATAGCGGCGCCAGCCGGAATTGATGCAATTACAAGTCCTCCTGATGTCATGCCGTTTACAGATACATTGTATGTAGTTCCACTACCGGTCACAGTTGCTACAAGCGCACCCATCACCGTGCTACCCGTAAAAGAAATATCTGACGCCTCAAAGCCCGTTACATCCTGGTCGAATACAACTGTAAAACGTATAGGTATTCCAAATGTGGGGTCAGCTTGTGTTGCGGCTCTATTGATCGTGACGGTTGGTGCCGTCGGCTCGACATACGTTATTGTATTGTCAGTACTAGATGATTCCGTATTTCCAACATTATTTGAATTTAATGCCGCATCAGCCGGTATTGTTGCAATCACAGTCCCGGCGGTTGTCATTCCGGTTACGGCGACGTTGAATGTAGTTCCATTGTTTGGAGCAATCTCAGTGATTACAGCGGTCGTTGCTCCTGCTGAACCACTTAACGTAACATCTGAAGAGCTAAACCCTGTCACAGCTTCACTGAACACAACGGTGAAATTTAAAGGGCCGACAGTTGCCGGATCTGATTGGCCTGTCGCCTGGTTGATCGTTACCGAAGGGGGTGGTGGCGTAACGATAACCGTAAATGAACATGAAACAGATGGCAGTGAAAAGGGTTCTACAGAAAAATCGTCAATATTCGTAATCCCGAAAATGCCCAATTTGGATGCCCGCCCATCAATAAGGTTGATCGCAGAAAACACATTGCCTTGTGAAATGATCCACGCATTCCCCCTTTGCGAAATGTCAAAACCACTTTCATCCGATGAAATGATTACCGGTGAAGGAAGCGGGTCAGGATTCAGCGGACCTACCGCAAACACAGCACTCATATTTGGAGCAGGAATTCCATTTATGCCCCCGATGGTATATAAAATATTTTCCGTGGTTAATCCATATAGAGTGGTGAATGTGGAAGAGGAATGATTGTTTGAATACGCAATAGCTTTGAAACCGGGCACCCCTTCGCGGTAGCTATCAAAAGTTCTTATACCTGTTTCAGGATCGACAAGATAACTCTCCTGATAAGTGCCACCGATAATTCGTATTAGATCAGTAACAGGATCAAACTCGATCTCATGATCCCTCGTGATCAGGCTAAATGATCCTGTACCCACCTGGGTCGCTGCTCCGGTAGTGGTATTAATGGTATATAACCTGGAGCATAAATTGAGTGTACTATGATCGCACTGCAAACTGCCCAGGCCGTATAGTTGACCAGTTGACGGCCGGAAGTCTATCGAAACAAGACTTTCAAAACCATGTTCTGAGCTCGCAAGTCCCGTTATGTTAATCGGTCCGGCAATAATGCTTCCATTCCCGACATTAATTTTATAAAGTTGATTATTTCTCAGCGCATAAATTATTTCTTGAGTTGATACGTCATTATATAGATTAACTGTGGTTGTACCTGTAGGAAATATCGAACCCGTAACTGGAAGTCCTATCTTCCCTCCACAATTCAAAGGGGCGATCTGACCATAGTAAACGACAGCACCCGAAGTCGACGTTGCATTAATGGTGACATCGGACGGACACACCGGAGGTGGTGTGCCATCTAAGACAGTTATATCAAAAGAACAACTTGCCCTACCGGCTATGCTTATAGCTCTGACGGTTACGGTTGTTTTTCCCACACCTAATCGTAATACCAGTGGATTTGTTGAGATTTCTTGTACAAAAGTGCCACCAGAATACTGGTAAGTAACAATGGGCGTTGGAGAGCCAGTTACACTGATTGCGGGAACTGTTACATTGACGAAACATTCATCTTCTGGCGTTGTTGCGGTGATATTCCCCGGACATTTAAGCTCAGGTGCACCAAGATCCGGTTGTGCATTTACGTTGACAACAAAAAAGAGCATCAAGCTTGCACAATTCATCAAATTGAATTTCTTTCTCATAAGCAAAAAATTTAGTTATCACCAGTCCTGATACTCTTCAGGGCATGTTTTTAAAATATTGACGTACTTGGTTTAATGCTATTGAGCAACCACCACTCGCCTTGTCGCACAAAAGACCAGTGCATGCAGAACTTTGCTGTACCAATGTTGCCTGGTGCTTCGTCGCCCTTCCTCCAATAACCTCTTATGATTGCCGTAAACATATCAGGTCTGTTAGTTTTACCGGATGAAACTTCGATAATTGCCAATTCACGTATTACAGGATTTTCATTTTTCCAAAATGTATTGTCGTCGTTGTACATTTCATTTTCTAATTGAACAAAACAGGAATCGGTAACACATTTTTTAAGCGAGTCCATGTTGGCATTACTTTTTGATTTATGTACCAAATAAAAAATTATCCGTGCCTGTTCAGTCATACTTCCATGATCCCATATCTTATCCTTTTGCACCAAATGGCTGAGCTTTGCACCGGCAATAGATATCTTTATACTTTCCAGGGAAAATTTCATTTGACTTTTGAAATTAAGTACAGGGCGAAGGCAAGAAAAGCTGCAATGGATTTCCGGCAGCTATGTTTTCGTTTATGGTGGAGGGAAGTGAAAAAAATTTCTTAATGGAAGGCGCTAAGCGGCGGCTTTGGAAATATGAGAGGAGATAATCTGCTGATAAAGGGCTAACATATGCGGCAATGACGAAAGGACCAGCAATTCTTAAAGAACAAATAGCTAATTTTAAAATAACCAACGCAATCCAGGATTCAGTGCGTCATTGTATTACCATATTTATATTATTTACTTACAGCACCAATTCATTTTACTCGCAGGTTTTGCAGGAGAAAGATTTTACTCATTATTCGATACTACAGGGATTATCGCACAAAAGAGTAAATGATATTGCACAGGATCAATATGGCTATCTCTGGATAGCTACCAAACGGGGGCTCAACCGGTTTGACGGGAGTTCGATTGAGCATTTTTACTCTGACAGCAGCAGTAATAGCTTGCCACAAGATGAAATTGCAAAACTAAGATGGATAGATAAGGAACAATTGGCGGTTATTACCATTTCGGGATTGCATATTGTCAATACCCGGACTATGAAATCCCGCAATCTAATAATACCGCCCGGAGAACTTAGATATATCTTTAAAGTGAATTCAGTAACAGATCTTGCAGGTGATGAAGCGGGAAATATTTTTGTACTGACGCGTTCGGGATTTTACAAATTTAACGACCAGGACAAGCTGGTTTTTCGTTATGATGGTTATAAAAGTGAGCAAGTAGAAACAGAAACTTTTGCTTTTGGAAATTCTATGGCCAAGGCCGGCAACGGTGACCTTTTGGTATGTACAAGAGCAGGTTTGTGTCTATATGATGCTGCCGGCAATACACTGGATTCAGCTAACAAGAACGAATCACCGTTTTACAGGCAGGTAGCAGCGGAAGGACAAACGAGAGTTTTCCAGGCTGATGATACTTCATTTACACTTTTTACCGGCATTACCAATGAGCTGATTCATTATAATACACGGCTAAAAAAAAGATTCTCTATCCCGTTGCCTTTTCGCAGCTTTGATAAGTTTGACTGGCGTTCAAGAATTTTCAGGTTGAGTGATACATTATTTGTGGTTACAGGAAAAGAAAAAGGGTTCTATCTTATAAGCTATAATCCATCAACCGGAAACTTCCTGTTTAATCCTGAGATCTATTTCGAAGATTATTATTGCACTGCCGTCCTTGTGGACCATAATAACACTTTATGGATCGGGACCAACAGAGGACTGTTCAGACAAAACAAATCATCTGTCAATATTGAAAAGATGGTTGTTCCCGCATCTTTTAATCCTGCCAATAAGGATTTCCGGGTTAATGCAATAACTATCGCGAATGAAAAAATTTTTGCATCTACAAATGGCTATGGACTGTTGATCTTTGATCGTAAAACGATGGCGCCACTAAAACATATTGACCTGTCTGTTCATTGGTCCTCTTCAAATTTTATGACGGGTATTCTTACCTGCAACACGGATACAGTATTTGTTGGAACAATTGGGCCATTGATCTGGGTTGATACCAGGAATTATTCTACCGGACGGGTTGATTTGCCTGATTGGAGGTTGGATAAAGACGCTGTCTCAAGTTTGCTTAAAGACTCCAGGAATAATATTTACGCAGCCAATGGTGGTTTCAAAGGCTTTTATTATCGTGCAGGGGACAAAAAAGATTTTACCTTCAAGGACCATCCTGAACGTTTTTTCAATATCCTTAGTCCCTCGTCAATAACCGAAGATCTGACCGGAAATATTTGGTTCGCAGGGCTTGGATTGAGTCGCTACAATTATCAAAGAGGACAATTTGATTTGTTGCTGGACTCATTTCCGTCAATCAGGATACCATATAAACACCCGACAGGGGCCCAGGTGGATAAAGACGGAAAAATATACTTTGGTCTTTATGAAAATGGCCTGATGATTTATGACCCTGCCACAAAAAAATACGAGCAGCTCACCCGTCATAATGGTTTGCCTGACAACACGATCACGGCGCTTACTTTGCTCGGCGATAAACTTTGGGTGGGGACAGAAAGCGGGTTAGCAAACTTCGATCTGACAACAAGATCGATCTCTGCATTTGGAATTGATGATGGCATGCCCGCTGATTTGTTTACTGCTAATTCATTTTTCTTTGATACGGCCTATCAGCAATTATATGCCGCTTTCAACAATACCATTGCCCGTTTTCAACCAACCAGGCTCTTTAAGAATAATTTGCCACCTCGGTTTTTTATTGAAAGTATTTCCATCAGTGGAAAAGAAATTCTCTATCATCCTGCCCCAACCGTCTCACTACCATACAGGCAAAATAATCTCGTGGTAAACCTTGGCATCGTAAATTTCACCGATCCTTATTTACAACGTTTTGCTTACAGGCTGGTAAAGAATGGTGATGAACCCTGGCAAGAGATAGGATCACAACGAAATATCATCTTCAGCAACCTGGCGCCGTCCAATTATCTTCTGCAGGTAAAAGTATTCAGTAAAAACAATTCATGGGCAGAACAGATAAAGGAGATCAGCATTATTATCCATCCGCCGTTCTGGAAAACAAGCTTATTCATAGTGTTTGTATTGCTTATTGTAATTGGCGGACTATATTTTTTATATATGATACGGATAAAACAGGTAAGACAAAAAGCCGATATCGATAAGCAGCTTGCACAGACTGAAATGAAAGCATTACATGCCCAAATGAATCCTCATTTTATTTTTAATTGCCTGAACAGTATTCGTGAAATGATATTGCAAAATGAAAACCAGCAGGCGTCCCATTATTTAAGCAAATTCGCACAGCTGATACGGAATACGCTCAATCAGTCGTCAAAGACATTTGTCACACTTGAAAATACAATTGACTACCTGAAACGCTATGCCGAAATGGAGAAGATCAGGAATAATAAGTTTAGCTATACTATTGAAGTAGATGATCAATTGCAAAAGGATGAGATC
>JAICPX010000598.1 GCA_025929635.1 Chitinophagaceae bacterium | reverse complement strand
CCGTCATCACGTCGGCCACGAGATAGTTCTGAATATCTTTCTTGCTCTTAATACTCTCAATCTGTTCAAAATATGGCTTAAGTGGTTCAATGCCGGCTTTCTCAGCCAAAAGAGAATCCATTCCAATCGAGTAGAAATCCGCTGCTTTTCGTTGGTCAGTTCCGTCAGGATATTTTTCAGCGTCTTTGCCAGCTTTATCCAATACATCTAAAACAGCTTCATTATTAAATTCACGGAGTTCGTTAAATGATCCCCAGCGGCCCTGGTCTGGTGGAATTGCAGCTTTCGAAATCCAACCACCATTGACATATTTAAAAAAGTCGTCCTGAGGCCTTACGGCGCTATCGATATTTGTGAGGTTTATGGCTACATGCTGGGCCGTCTCCTCGGTTTTTTGCGTGGCACAGGACGCGACAAACAGCGCGCTTCCTGCCAGCAAACAATGCATTATAATTTTCATAGGTTTAATGAGTTTGCACGAAGATAACGAGTAATGGGTAATGATTAATGAGTAATGAGTAATGATTAGTGGATGAGTGTTGGTATGTTGATGGACGAAGGTGCCCTGTTAAGGACGCACTGCTATGGACCATGGACTTTCCCATCACTCCCAAATTTCTGTTATGGACAATTAATGATATCTTTCCAATATTGCTTCACCAAAAACGCGGAATTATGAAACCTCTTTTTACTGCATTCTTAAGCTTGTGCTTTTGCGTTCAAATTTATGGTCAGTGTAATTCATTTTTTCCCCTAAAGGAAAATGTACGCTATGAATATGAGATGTTTGATAAGAAAGAAAAGATGACGGCCAGAATGACACATACCATGAAAAATATTTCGGGATCAGGAGGAACCATGAAGGCTACGCTGGCGCAGGAAATTTTTGATGGGAAAAAGGGCGATAAAATTTCTTCTTCCGAGCTTAACTGGGCTTGCGAAAATGGTACGCTGCATTTTGATCTGGCATCCATGAATCTAATGATGGACAATACTCAACAAATGAACATGGCTGAAAGTGGAATGAGTATCGATGTTACAGGGGATCAACTGGATCTTCCTTCAGATCTTGAGGTTGGACAAAAATTGAAAGATGTATCTTACACTGTCAAGATGACGATGGGAACGGTGACTTTAATGAACCGTACGTTTACCGTGAAAGACCGAAAAGTGGAAACCCGCGAAAATCTCACTACGCCAGCCGGAACGTTTGACTGCTACAAGGTAACCTTCATCACAGAAGACGAAAAAGGCCGCGATCAAAAATCGTCGGTCTGGTATGCAAAGGAGGCCGGAATGATCAAAAATGAAAATTTTACAGATGATGGCAAACTTATTACCCGTCAGCTTTTGGTTAAAATAGCCAAATAAGTTCGACTCTTGAAGTTCGATGCCTGAAGTTATCAGTATTTGGTTATTGCCTGCGCCTTTTATTGAGCACCCAATCTACACTCTACAATAATACAATCTAAAATCGTATCATTCCTCCTTCAGTGCAACGGTTGGGTTAAGCGAAGCAGCGCGGAGGGCAAGATACCCCACGCAAACTAGCGCTAATATCAACTCCGCAGCAAAGGCGATCACAAATACCAGAGGGCTGATCTCTACACGATTACTGTCTGGTATCTGACCGAGCCACTGCTGCATAAGCCACCACGATAAAGGGGCGGCAATTATCAGTGCCACCAGCATCAGGCGGATGTACTCCTTATTCATCATCACGTAAATGCCCGATAACGAAGCACCAAAGACTTTTCTGATACCAATTTCTTTTTTCCTTTGTTCTGCTGAATATGATACTAATCCAACCAGCCCGATAATGGCAATTGTTATTGAAAGCGCTGTGAAAATTATAAACAAAGAACCTAACCGCACCTCCGGCTGATAACGTTGCCTCAATGATTCATCATAGAAAGAATAAGACAATGGTATTGATTCCGATAACTCTCTCCATCTGCTTTCAATTCTATTGATCAGCGCTGGCAGATCCT
Organism: Chitinophagaceae bacterium; assembly: GCA_025929635.1. GTDB lineage: Bacteria > Bacteroidota > Bacteroidia > Chitinophagales > Chitinophagaceae > VBAS01. The sequence continues at coordinate 456 of JAICPX010000598.1, read as the reverse complement.
GTGTCTGGTAGCGGATGAAAGCAAGCCGTTGGGGGCCGTAGATATTAGACTTAATATTGAAAAACATAAATGGAGCAATATTCTGACGCAATGAATGCAGGTGGACATCTTTCACTACACCGATTATTTCCTGCGTTCCGATATCATCTCCAGTATATCTTAGCTTTTTTCCAATTGCTTCCTCCGGTGTCCAGCCCAGGAGTTTACAGGTGGTTTCCGTCAGGATCACTGCATTCAAATCGGAAGGACGATCTTTTTCAAAATTCCTACCTGCGGCGAGTTTCATTTTTGTCACTTCAAAAAAATGTTCTTCAATTTTATATGTGGAAATTGCGTGCTTGGTATCATCACCCTCCCGCATGAAAATCTCTTCATAGGGAAGTCGTATTTCACTCGAAACCGAAGCACTGATAACGCCAGGATAGTGAGAGACTTCCTCCCGGAACGATTCCAGCT
>JAICPX010000064.1 GCA_025929635.1 Chitinophagaceae bacterium | reverse complement strand
TGTTTTTTATTAGTCAATGTGTCCCGATTGCTATCGGGATGTCAATTGTCAATTAGCATCTCCGTCAATAGTGACTCCATTCACCTGGTTCCTGCTTCGCAAGCTCGCAGTCGCAATGACGCCTCACTATTCACCATTAACGTCATCATTCTGTCTGCTGCTTCACTCTGTTCGCAATGATTTAACAGGGTTGATCAGTGCTGCCCTGATGGCCTGGTAACAAACGGTTATCATGGCAATACCTATGGCCACAACACCAGACACGACAAATACCCACCACTCTATCTTAATGTGATACGCATAGTTCTCCAACCATTTGTTCGCTGCCCACCACCCGATCGGGAAGGCAATCCCATTTGCGATCAAAACAAGTTTGATAAAATCTTTTGATATCAGTGATGCAAGATTGGTAACCGTAGCTCCTAATACTTTGCGCACTCCTATTTCTTTTACTCTTTGTTCGGCAGAATAAGTGGCTAAACCAAAAAGCCCCAGGCATGCAATAAAGATCGTAGCAATCGCAATCCAGATAAGGATCGTTTGACGACGTCCATCCTCGATATAAAACAATGCAAGTTGTTCGTCGAGGAAATGGTATTCAAATGGATCATTCTTATCATTGTTCACCATTACCTGCTTTAGTTTATCTAGTGTTCCTTTGATATTGGCTGGATCTATCCTCGCCGAATAATAATCGATGACTTGAAGCGGGTTATTATTATATGCAAGAACAAGCGGCTCGATCTTATCTTTTAAAGACTGGAAGTGGAAATCTTTTACGATCCCTATCACTCTTGGTTTGAATGGAATGTTCTCCTGATTGACTGGATAAAAAGTTCCTCCTTCTGATACAGCTGGTATTTCAACGATCTGCTCTGCAGCTTCACTAATACCCAACATTTTGGCGGCAGTTTCATTAACAATTATACAGGCAGAATCATTGCGTGTATCGAAATTCCGGCCGTTCAGGAGTTTTACTTCGAAAGTGGTGAGAAACTCCTTATCGGCCCCAAACATGTACGAGACCCTGGGCTCTGCAGTACTGCCGTTATTTCGTATTTTGATTGTTCTGTATGTTTTCCACTCACCAGGAACTCTTGATGTAACTGAGACATTCTTTACTGTTGGTATCTTCGCCATGTCCGTTTTTACTGCTTCAAAGTTTGCTCTTGCTTTTCTGGTGTTGACGTCGATTACAACCAACAGGTCTTTATTAAAACCAAGGTTTGTCGTGTTCAAATATTTTACCTGTAAAAACAAAACAATCGTAGCTATGATCATTACCACGGAAATGGTAAACTGGAATATCACCAATCCTTTTCTTAATGACAAGCCACTTTTATTTTCAAGTCTTAATCCTTTTACCAATAACACGGGTTTGAAACGGGAAAGCAATAGGGCCGGGTAGCTGCCCGATAATAAGGCCGTGATAATAGCAAACCCCACTGCATACAGCCAAATTCGATAGTCGGTTGACAAACCGAGCGAAAGTTGTTTATTAGTAAATTGATTAAATGCAGGAAGTATAAGATTTACGACCACGAGTGACAACAGGAACGCAAGAAAAGTTACAAGCAAAGACTCGACTAAAAATTGGCGGATCAAATTACTTCGAAAGGCGCCAATCGCCTTACGAACGCCTATCTCCTTTACCCGGCTTGATGCTCTTGCCGTTGTAAGATTCATATAATTGATCCCTGCGATCAGCAACACAAAGAGGGCAATGAATGAAAATATTTTAATATATAACACATTGCCCTGGGGAATAGGATCAACATTTGAATTCCTGGCTCCTTCAACAATATTTGCTGATTTCAAATGAACATCTTTTAATGATTGCAAACTGAAATAAAAACTTGTCCCCGCTGGCGGCGTACTATTTTTGAGCGCCAGGCTTGCCATTCCATCGGCAATTGTTTTGGGATCTGTGCCCGGTTTTAGCAAGGCATATACTGAAAAGTTATTTGATAACCAGTCATTCTCTGCTGCCTGTTTATAGAAATTACTATTCGCAAAAGACGCATCAGATAGTACCGAGCTGAAATCAAAGCTTGAGTTGCGTGGATGATTTTTTAAAACGCCTGTGATCTTTAACAGCGTCGAATCCATAAAACTGAATTGAAGTGTCTTTCCCAGCAGATCATCTTTCTTACTGAACAACCGCATGGCCAGGTCTTCACTGATGATAATGGAGTTGGGCTCGGCCAATGCAGTTTTTTTGTCACCGCTTATAAATGGAAAGTCAAAAATTTCAAGAAATGATTGATCGGCAACAGTTACCGTTTCCTGGAAAAAATTAGCCGGGTTTTCTGTGGCAAGAATATTTGCCCTTCCTGTTCTTTGTATCCTGGTTGTATTTTCCACACCGGTAATTACTTTCTTTGACTCTTCGGCCAGCCTGTAACCGATTCCTGCAATGGCAGTCGCTTCACCATTTACCGTTTTATGCTCAACAACCCTGTATATCCTGTCAGCTTTGCTATGTTGTTGATCAAAAGTCAATTCATCAAAAACGTAGAGCCCTATTAATAAAAAACAACTTAATCCAAATGCAAGGCCCGCTACATTCAATGTCGTATACAGCTTATTCTTAAAAAGAGTTCTTATAGCTGTTTTAAAATAATTTCTGAACATAACTCTCAATTTTTTGTGAATGGTGAATGGTCAATGGTCAATCAACCTTCGCCAGTAGTGAACCCATTCACCATTCATTATTCACCATTGACGATTTTATTCGCTTCGCAATGATTTTACCGGATTCATTAAAGCTGATCTCACCGAATGAAAACTTACTGTTGCTAATGCTATTAATATGGTGGCAGCAGCGGCTCCAACAAATACCCGGCTTTGAATAGGAATTCTAAATGCAAAATCTTCTAACCATTTATTTCCTGCGTACCACGCCAATGGAATAGCAATGATGATTGCAATACCGATCATCAGTAAAAAATTCTTTGCGATCAGCATGGTGATGTCCGGGATATTTGCGCCCAATACCCTGCGAATGCCTATTTCTTTTGTCCGTTGAACAGTTGTAAATGCTGCTAATCCAAATAAACCTAAACAAGCCAGCAAGATCGCAAGCGAAGCAGCGACAGTAAACAATGACGAGGATCTCTGTTCACCCACATATAATTTATCATAATCCTCATCAAGAAAATGATAAGTAAATGGGCGGTCAGGAATTCGTTGCTTCCACAACATTTCAAGTCTTCCGAGTGTTGGTTTTATATCTTTTCCATTAACACGTACCATAAATGAGCGGGAAAAATCACGACCAAGGAATATCAGTAGTGGACCTATCGGCTCGCGCAGGCTGCTGAAATTAAAATCTTTGATCACACCAACGACCGGACCGGGGGACCCTTTTTCAATTGTCTTACCAATTGCCTGCTCTGGAGTCCAGCCGATCTTTTTTGCCAGGGACTCATTAATGATGTATGGTTGCTGAAAATTTTCATAGCGGTTTGATGTATCCATCATTCCAAAATCAGATGGCTGAAAATCCCTGCCGGAAACTATTTGCATCTTCAGCGTTTTTGCAAAGTCAAGATCCACGGGCATCGCATTTAAAGAGACCTCCCTTTTACCTTTTTCATCAGTAACGACTATGCCATCACCCCATTCGACAAATTCAGGTGTTTCATAAGCTGCAGTTACCCCTTCCACTCCTGCAACCTTAGTGATTGCGTCTTTAATATTTTGAAAATCCCCGCGCATCTTTCCAGCAATCGGCAGTACTACAACATGGTCTTTATCGTACCCAAGATTTTTTGTTTGCATGAAATTCATTTGCTGCAATATGATGGCAGTGTAAATGATCAGGAATACCGAGATACTGAATTGAACTATGATCAATGACTTGCGAAGTGTGCCGCTCCCACCGGTGATCCGAAATCCTTTTTTCAATACCCCCAGTACGGTGGTCCCTGACAATATCATGGCAGGATAAAAACCGGCGAGAAAACTTACCACTACAGCAAACACAATGAGAGAAATAACAGGCAGGGGCTGCAGCAATACTTCCGCAGTAAATTCTTTCCCCGTGATATTGTTAAAATAAGGGATCAGGAAAATTCCAAGTGCCAGCGCAAGACCAGCCGATACAAAAGTGATCAGTGTTGATTCACCTATGAACTGGAAAAACACCTGCTTCTTTGAAGCACCCATCACTTTTCTCATGCCAATCTCGCTGCCGCGGCCGGTTGATTGCGCCGTCGCAAGATTGGTATAGTTTGCTGAAGCGATGACCAGGATCAGTAATGCGATGACGGCAAACATGTAGATATAATACATGTTGCCATTGGGTTCAAAACCAGCCAGCGAAGACCGTAAGTGTACGGTTTGCAAAGGTTCGAGGCGATAAGTGAGATAGTCACTCCCGTCAAGTCTTGCTTCCGTTCTTACTTCATTTGTTTTCATATATGCAGCAACCTGTTGCTGCAATTGGGAAATATCTTTTTTATCTCTTACCAATAAATATGTGATCCAGTTTGCTTCCCACCATTTTTCCACGTTAACATTGTTACCCAGGTTTAAAAACTGTGTAACAAAGTCAAATTTGATCTGCGAATTCTGCGGAGCATCTTCACATATACCAGAAACCGTTAGCTCTTTTCCAAAACCTGTTATGGTTTTATTCAATGCCTCTTCGTCACCAAAATATTTTTTGCCATTGACCTTGTCATAACGATCTTGTTTGGCGCATTGAGGGCAGTCGAAGCATCCCCGACAATTAACTTAAAAGAAAATATTTTGAAGAATGGATCGTCCGCAAAAAGAATTCGTTGCTCATCAAATATTTTGTCTCCGTATTTTATGATACCATGGCTGATAAATGTTCGTGCATATTCTTCTACAGCCGGAAAAGTTCTTTTGAACTGAGGGCCAACCTTTGTGCCTGTTGTGGCCGTCTGGTTTATTGTGCCGGCATTGCTGTACTCCATGGTTACCCGCACGATCCTGTCGGCATTACTATTGAATTTATCATAACTTAATTCATGATTGATAAATACACCAATTAATAGACAGGCTGCCAACCCCGCTGTCAGTCCTATAATATTAATACCTGAATAAAGTTTGTTTTTACCCAGGTTTCGAAATGCTGTTTTTAAATAATTTCTAAACATTGTGTAAATAATTATGAATTGCTAATTATTAATTCATTCCGTTCTCAATGATCTGATCGGGTTAGCGATTGCTGCCTTTATTGCCTGGAAACTCACCGTGATCAATGTGATAACCAATGCAGCAATAGCAGCCAATACAAATACCGGCCAACGTATCTCGATCCGGTAATCATAATTCGTTAACCAATCATTCAAAAAGTAATAAGCGAGCGGTGCGGCGATAAAACAGGAAAGCAATACCAACAACACGAATTCTTTTGAAAGCAAGCGCCAAAGATTGACGACACTTGCACCCAGGACTTTCCTGACACCGATCTCTTTGGTTCTTTGTTCGGCAACAAAGCTTGCCATTCCGAATAAACCCAGACAAGAAATAAAGATGGCAAGAACGGCAAAATAAGAAGCCAGTTTACCAATACGTTCCTCATCACTGAACTTGTTTCCAAATTCTTCATCTACAAATTTGTAGTCGAACGGAACACTGGCCACATGTTTTTTCCAGACCTGCTCGATCTTGCTTAGCGCTTGCCGGGCATTCTGTTGCGGATCCAGCCTTAGTATGAGATTATACATATTGTCATAAGTATTCGTATGATATAATGTAGGCCGGACAGGGTAAAATGGAGATTCCTGCATTATGTCGCTAACGACACCAATGATTGTAAAAGGCCGATCATTCCACTTCAATATGGTACCCACCGGGTTTTTAAAACCAAAAAAATTTGCAGCCGATTCATTAATAACAAATGCTGCGGAGTCAGTTGCGAAATCCCTTGAAAAATCGCGTCCTTCTTTTATTGTCCATTGCACAGTTTTTCCAAATTCATAGGATACAACGTTATTAGGGAAATCGACTGCCAGGTTTGGGTCCTTACCTTCCCAATCAAAACCACCATTTGTATTCCATATCCCGGTTAATGGGCTATTTGATGCCGCCATCTCTACGATCGCTCCCGAGTTTTTTAATTCAGTTCTTACTGCCTCATAGTGGTCCCTTATTTCCTGCTGCATAAAAATATTGATCAACCCATTTTTTGTATAGCCAATCGGCCGGTTCTTTGCATGCTGGATCTGCTGATAAACGATGATCGTTCCTATGATCAGCGCCACCGAAACAGTGAACTGTAGCACTACCAAAACTTTCCTGGGAATTGCTGCAAACTTCCCGACCCGAAATGTTCCTTTCAATACTTTTAATGGTTGGAATGAAGAAAGATAAAAGGCTGGATAGCTGCCTGAAAGCAAACCTGTGATCGCAATAAAGCCAATACTAAACATCCAGAACGCAGGATTTGTCCATGGCATCTCAATTTTTTTCGCCGCCACTTCGTTAAACATTGGCAATAACAGCACCACCAATACAAGGCATAAAACAAAGGATAGCAAAACAACGAGATAAGATTCGGCAAAGAATTGTCTAATCAGTTGCCAACGCAATGAGCCAACTGTTTTACGAATGCCTACTTCTTTTGCACGTTTCTCACTTCTTGCGGTTGCTAAATTCATGAAGTTGATGCAGGCAAGCATTAAAACAAAGATTCCAATGATACCAAACATCCGTACATACCGGATATTACCGCCTACATTCACACCGTTCTTAAATTCATGGTACAAGTTCCACTTACGCATGGGATGCAAAAAAACAACCCATTCATATTTTGCCTCATCTTCGCCAACATTATTCAATTTTGTATTCCTGATCTTTGCAGAAACTTTTTCCATATCTGCATTATCCGCTATCTGGACAAATGTTTGAGAAAAGTTACTTCCCCATGGTTCATCCAGGCTCTGTGACCATGGGTTTTGTATTATCCACAACTGCCATGGCATCATGATCTTTATGTCCCTCAGGGAAGTATTATCAGGGAGATCTTCATAAACGCCTGTGACTTTTACATCATAGTTCCTGTCAAATTTTATTGTTTTATTAATAGGATCTTCATCGCCAAAGACGGCTTTAGCAGCCGATGCTGAAAGCAAAATAGAATACGGATCTTTTAAACCGGCTCTTGTTCCTTTGAGCATATTCAGCGACAGCATTTCAGGCGCGTCGGGCTCAAAAAAGTTTCCTACTTGGGTGATATGTTTATCTCCAACGGTAAGTAAATGACCGCCTGTCCATGATGATTGTACAACATATTTAAAATCGCTCCCGAATTTATTTCGGAGTTCAGGCCCCATTAATCCGGGATTAGCAACCTGCGTTGATATTTTGCCATTAAAATTTGCATGCTGCATTACCTGGGCAATGCGGTCATAATTCTTATGATACCTGTTAGCGGTAAGCTCATCGTGTACCCAAAGACCTAACATCATGGCAACAGCCATACCTACTGCAAGACCACCAATATTAATGGCGCTGTAACCCTTGCTTTTCACTAAGTTTCTCCAGGCAATTTTGAAATAGTTTCTGATCATAATGCTTGTTTTAATAATCGATAATTATTAATTAATAATTATTGATTATCGGGTTATTCAGTTCGCAATGACTTAACCGGGTTAGCTACCGCCGCTTTAATTGCCTGGAAGCTTATAGTAACAGATGCTATCACTAAAGCTGCAACTGCTGCGGCGATAAATACCATCCAACCTATATTAATCCTGAAAGCAAAATCCTGTAACCATTGGTTCATAATATAATAAGCAGTTGGAATGGCGAGAATAATGGCTACCAGCACAAGTCTCACAAAATCTTTTGAAAGCAAAACAACAATACCCGTTACACTTGCGCCAAGCGCCTTGCGGATCCCGATCTCTTTTGTTCGTTGCTCGGCTGCGAAAGTGGCCAACCCAAGCAAGCCCAAACAGCAAAGAACAACGGCTATTAAAGTAAACCCAAGAGACAGTTTACCTAAAATTGATTCTGCCTCGTATTCTTTATTATAGCTATCATCAAGGAATGAATATTCAAACAAATCATCGGGTGCGTATTTTTTAGTAATAGCTTCAATACCTGATAAGGTTTGATCGATTTTGGCGCCCTCAATGGTCTTGATATAATAATTGGATCCATTCGCGGTAGTATACATTAAAATGAGCGGCTCAGTAGCCTGGTGCAAATTGCCATTGACAAAATCATTTGTAACACCTATGATCTCTCCTTTCCCGTTCCACATTTCTAACCTGGCTCCTAATACATTTTGTTTATTTAGCCCCATCGCAAGCATCGCTTTTTCATTGATTATATAATTCGAAGAATCGGAATTATTGTTTGTAAAATTCCTGCCGGTAACAAGCTTAATATTCATAGCAGGCAAAAATCCTTCATCACATCGAAGTAGTTTGAATACAAGGGAGGAATTTGCCGGCTTGCCGGGCCACACAGGATCCGTAGTCGTAATTGGTACCTGAAATAAATTGCTTCCAACAAAAGCGACATTTTTAACTGTAGGTATCTGCAACAGATCGTTTTTGAAAGGAGAATGATTTTTACTTAAAGCTTCCCTTTTAGGGATGACGATTATGCTTTCCTTATCAAATCCAAGGTCCTTTTTCAGAATATATTCCAGCTGCTTGAATATAACAATGCTGCCAATAATCAATACAATGGAAACGGTGAATTGGGTAACGATCAATAATTTCCTGATGCCTGTTCCGCCTTTTACGGATAAAACAGTTCCTTTTAAGATCGTTGAGGTTTTGAGCGACGATAGATAAAAAGCAGGATATATGCCGGCCAGTATGCCGCAAAGCAAGGCAATACCAGCGATGCCAATTACCAATACCGGGTTTGTATAATCTATGTATAGCGATTTACCGGTAATTGCATTTAATTGCGGAAGAAATAATGTCACCAAAAAAATTGCAAACAATAAAGACAAGAAAGAGATCAGGATCGACTCACCAATGAATTGAAGCCCGATTGATAGCCTGTTTGCGCCAATAGATTTTCTTACCCCTATTTCCCGGTTTCTTGTGGAAGCACGGGCCGTAGCGAGGTTAGTAAAATTAAAACAGGCCATGACAAGTATGATCAGTGCAATACCACCAAATAATACAACTTTACTAATACGCCCCCCGGTATTCTTACCATTTACAAATTTGCCATGCAGGTATAGATCAGAAAAAGGATATAAAAACGCTTCCCGGTTGCAATCACTGCAATTACTTTTAATTAATTTCCTGACCTTACCATCTGCTGAACTAAAGTCGGCTCTTTCTTTGAGCATCACGAAAGCCTGCGTGGCGCCGCTCCGCCAATGATTTGACCAGGGATTTTCATTTTTCCAGCGCTCAAAGGATATCACAAAATCAAACTGCAAAGATGATTTTCCCGGTATGTCTTTGAATACGCTTGCTATTGTAAAATCGGAAGCATGGTTTAGTTTCAATGTTTTTCCTATTGGATCTTCTCCATCAAACAATTTTTGAGCAAGTTTTTCAGAAATACTTATTGAATTGATATGGGAAAGAGGAGCCGTTTTATTGCCAGCTGAAATGGGAAATGAAAACATTGTAAACAATGCAGGGTCGGCATAAATTCCCCTCTCATTAAATTTCTTATCGTCATACTTAACCAGCATGTCTTCAGTCCAGCTCGTTTGAGTTACTTTCTCTATTTCCGGGATATTGGTTCGCAGGGCTTCGCCAAGCTTCACTGTTGGCGCCTCATAAGTTTCCATCCTGCCATCCGGGTAGATGTCATTTATCATTACTTTGTAAATGCGATCTGTTTTGGAATGAAACCGGTCAAATGAAACTTCATCCATTACCCACAGGAAAATTGAAATGCAGGCAGCCAGGCCAACTGTAAGACCAAGTATATTGGTTAATGAATATGTTTTATGTTTAACCAGGCTACGAATTGCAATTTTGAAATAGTTTCTGATCATTATTAATTGTTAATTATTAATTATTGATTCACTCTGTTCGCAAAGACTTCACCGGGTTCGCTACCGCGGCCTTAATGGCCTGGTAGCTGACGGTGATCAATGCAATCAATAAAGCCATAGCTCCTGCTGCCACGAATATCCACACGCCCACGGATATGCGGTAAGCAAAATCTTCGAGCCACTTGTTCATAAAATACCATGCGAGAGGTGAGGCGATCAGCAACGCAATAGCCACCAGCTTCATGAAATCTTTTGAAAGCAGATAAACAATGCCGGCAACACTTGAACCAAGGACCTTTCTCACGCCGATCTCTTTTGTTTTCCGTATAACCACAAATGCGATCAGGCCCCAGAGTCCGATACAGCATATAAAAATGGAGATCACGGCAAAGGCTTTAAAAAGATCGTAATCTGTTTTTTCCTGGCGGTAGCGTTCACCCAATGTTTCGTCGATGAAATTCATTTCATAAGCACTTTCGGGATATATTCTTTTCCAGGCAGATTCGATACCGGCCAATGCAGGTTGTATATTTCCCGGCTGCAAGCGGATCGCGGTTGCATAATAAAAAACCGGGAAGGGTATAAAAGCCACGGGAGCGATCTGCTCATGGAATGAGGTCGTATGAAAATCCTTCGTTACCCCGATGATCGTGGGTGTATAGTCATTCAGCCCGACACTGATCTTCTTACCAATGACGGCTGCAGGATCTGAGTATCCCAGGGTCCTGATCAATGCTTCATTTACAACCGAAGCGCTGCCCATATTTTTTTCTTCTCCGGGTAAAAACCATCTTCCGGCCAGCAGTTTCATTTCATAAGTTTCCAGGTAATCTTTATCACAAAGGAGCAGTTGGACATTAATGTCAGCATCCTTTGGTATTTCGGGAGCTTCGAGACTTGTGTAAAAACCATTATCGGAAACCGGGGCGCCCAGGCAGAATGAAAAGTTTTTAATACCCGGGGTATGTTGAAGCAATGCCCTGAAGCGTTCCCGGCTCGTACTATCTGTTGCCGGCAGCCCCACTTCAATGACAGATTCTTTATTAAAACCAAGTTCTTTATGTTGCACATATTGCATTTGCTTTGCAATTACGATCGTGGAGATCATGAGGGAGATAGAAATGGTGAACTGGAAAACCACTAATGATCTTCTTAATATTGCCGAAAACCTTCCGGGCTGAATGAACTTGTTCTTCAATGCAGCAATAGGATTAAATCCGGACAACACCAACGCGGGATAGATACCGGAAATAAAACTTATAACCAAAATACCAGCAATGCCCCATGCCAGAAAACGCAGGTCGAGTAATTGCTGTAATGAAACCGATCTATCCAGTATCCTGTTAATTACCGGCAACAAAGATCCGGCAACAGCAAGACCGATCAGTGCCGCCACGGTGGTAACAAGCACCGTTTCCATCATATAATGAAAGAATAGCTGCCCTCTTGAGGCCCCGATCGTTTTTCGGATGCCTACTTCTTTTGATTTGGAAAAAGCCAGCGAAGTGGAAAGGTTGATATAATTTACACAGGCTACGAGAATGATAAAACCGGCCAACAGCAATAACATCCGGAGATAGTTCCTGCTGATGGTATAGCCAGGATTGGATAATTCAAAAGCCGGTACAAAATGTATATCCCTGATCGGCTGCAAATACCAGCGGTCTTTCATATGCCGTTCTGCTTTTGGACTCTTCAGCAACATAGACCTGATCGCATTTTCAGCGGAGGCCACGTCGGCAGCTTTGCGAAGGCGGACATAAGTATACCCGCTGCTCGTGAATGACCAGGAATTGGGATCAAGTCCGCCAAGTAGTTCTTTGTTAAGCGTTGCGTATGATACGATCATATTCAGTGGCATGTGCGTAGTGGCTGGAATATCGTTTATTATGGCAGCCACTTCCACATCGACGATGTTATTCAGTCTTATTATCTGTCCGATCGGGTCAATATCCCCGAAATATTTTTTCGCAGTTTTTTTAGGAAGGATCACTTTATTGGGTGCTGAAAGTGCAAGAACAGGATTACCCCTTACCTCAAACCCTTTGATACCGGAAAAATCGAGCACCTCGAAAAAAAGCGAGTCAGCGAATACGATGTTCTCCTCCCCGAATGCATCTTCTTTTCCTATTCTCACATTCATGTCACGGAGATAATGAAGTTGCGTGACAGGAACGCCTGGATATTCATTCCGAAATGCCCTCCCGGTAGGATACGGCACATACGCACTGTATGCATCTTCACCCGCCTGCTTTTCCCTGACGATGCGATAAATATTCTTACCACCAGAATGAAACTGATCAAAGCTGTTTTCATATACGGATAATATGAGTATAATGATCGTAGCGGCAATACCGATGGAAAGGCCCAGCAGGTTGATCAATGTGAAGCCTCTGTAACGCACAAGCCCTTTAACTATTTGATTTATTTTACTCATACGTTTTCTTTTTATTCTGTTCGTAAACTTTTCACCGGGTTGGCAATTGCTGCTTTGATCGCCTGGGAACTTACCGTTATTAATGCGATCAGCACTGCCATCACTCCTGCAACAGCAAATACCCACCATTTAATATCTATCCGGTAAGCAAAATCTGCTAACCACTCATTCATCAGCCACCAGGCCAATGGTGACGCAATAACAATTGATATCAAAACCAGTTTTACAAAATCTTTTGAGAGCAATGCAGCAATACCCGAAACTGACGCCCCTAATACTTTTCTCACACCAATTTCTTTTGTTCGTTGCGAAACAGCCACGATTGTCAAACCCAATAATCCCAAACAGGAAATAAAAATGATGAGAATGGAAAAAGTAGCCGACAAGCTGCTTAATTGCTGCTCGGTTTTATATTGCTTATTATAGTCTTCGTCAACAAATGAATAGTCAAATGGATGACCCGGTAATATTTTGGTCCATGCGGTTTCCAGGGAACGTATTGTCGTTTTTACATCGGCGGTGGGTATGCGTACAGAAATACTACCATACCAAAACCAATCTGGCAATAGGTGCATCACCGTTGGCTGGACTTTTTGCTGAAGCGAATTAAAATGGAAATCCTTTACCACGCCGATGATCTTTCCTTCTTTGCCCCCTCCCCATGCAAAGCCTTTTCCAATTGCATTCCGGGGATCGCCCCACCCTAATTCCTTTACAGCTGCCTCGTTGAGAATAAAAGCCGAGGAATCACTACCATACTCTTTTGAAAATCCCCTGCCTGCAGCCATGTTTAGCTGATACAAATTGATAAAGTCATAATCAACAACCAGTGTGGCCATTGTTTGCATACGTTCTCTTGGGACACCTTCAGGTAATACTGTAATATTTGCCAACCGTCCTCCCGGCACCGATGAAGAGGACGCAGTCCCGCTAATACCCGGTATACTTTGAAAAGTGCCTTTGAGCGTCTCTTTGGAAATACTTTCTGCCTGATTGCGCAACGGGATATTCAGTACCTGCTCTTTACTAAATCCAAGTTCCCGCGTTTGCATATATCTCAATTGTTGGAATGCGATGATGGTTGAAATTATGAGTGTGACTGTTATTGAAAATTGAAAAATCACAAGAACTTTTCTTAACGAAAATGAAGAGGCTGGCTTCAAAAAACTTTTTCGTATGGTTATTAATGGTTTGATGCGTGACAGGTAGAAAGAAGGAAAAAAGCCTGCTGCAATACCGAGTACTATTGAAAACACAGTTAAGCCCAGGGCGAATTGCAAAGAAATTTGTGCGGCTATGCTTACCTGGGTACCGGCTAGTTTATTAAAAAGCGGTAGGAAAGATATAGCTAGTACCACGGCCAAGGTTATTGAAATAAACGATACAACTATTGCTTCCGTAAGAAGCTGCATCATTAGTTGTAAGACGGTAGCACCGGTGACCTTTTTTATACCTATTTCTTTTGATCGCTTAAATGAAGTTGCCGTCGCAAGATTCACATAATTAATACATGCAACCAGTAGCAGGAAAAAAGCAATGAATCCGAGTATGCGTAATGTTTGAACATTTCCGTTAGGGTTCAATTCGCTCCTCAGATCGGAATTCAGGTGAATACCTGTAAGCGGCTGCAAATAATGAGTGCCTTTCAAACCAAGCTCTCTATTTTGTTTCCCGTTGTACTTATCGATAATGCCGGCAATTTTGGTATCAAGGGCCGCAGCA
>JAICPX010000490.1 GCA_025929635.1 Chitinophagaceae bacterium | reverse complement strand
CTGTATGGTTATCGACCACAAAAGGGCTGGTAAAATTAAATCCCTTGTCAAAAAAATATGAGGTATTCGATTCCTGGCAAGGCCAAACGGTAAGGGAATTAAGATATACAGTTATCTCGGATAAGGATCAGCTTTGGGCAGCAACCGGCCCTGATGGCATTTATTTATTCGATATCAAAACGAAACAATTCATAAACAATTTCAGGAGTAACGAATTTGATCCATCTGCTATTTGCAGTAACAATATCGTTTCTCTTTACATTGATAAAATGGGAAATCTTTGGTGCGGTAGCTTTGGAAGCGGAATAAGTTTTACCAACACCAATAGTTCTTTCTTCACTTCACACGTTTCAAAAGAAGAAACTGCCAATTGGAAAGGTAACAATCATGTTGGTTTACTGGTAAGTGATCTCCAGGGTAATCTCTGGTGCACATTTCACAACATAATTGGACTTGGTACATTGAATAAAAATCTCAAACTGCAACAATACCGGACACTTATAAACGAAAATGGCACTATTTACGACCAGGCTATTTACAAACTTTTATTCCGGAATGACAATGAAGCATGGATGGCAACTAACAAAGGTTTATTTCTGTATAATAAGAAAACAAATAGACTTCGTTCGATCAGATATCCTCTGCTTACGGAAGAGGTCCAGGGCAGTATTTGGATAAAAGATATGATCAGGTTGATGGATGGATCTATACTGTTTTCAACCTATGCCGGGCTTTACCAAATGAATAATTCTGCGGGCATGCCCGAGATCAAAACAATCAATTTTCTCGATCCCGGTTCATACATTGGATTTGGCAAGCTGGCACAGGACGAAAAAGGACTTTTATATGTTAAATCACTCGGCGATTTTATTTATATACTCCGCCCTTTACCTAACCAAAATAATTTTGAACTGGTCGGTACTATTGATTTCATGCCTGAAGTGAACCAATTCTTCAATTATCCAAATGACTCGCTATTATACATAGCCAGCGAAGATGGTCTTTATTCCATCAATAAGAATTCGCAGGCGCTCAAAAAAGAAATGTTTGACCACGGCATCCCATTCACAAATATCAATAGCTTCTTCAGAAAGGACGAAAGGCTTTGGTTATTTGGAGAAAAAGGACTTTACTGCTATGATAAAAAAAATAATAAGGGCCGGACATTTACCATGGAAGATGGCTTGCCGGCAAATGACTTTAAACTGTCCGCTTTAGTTTATGACAACAACAGAAGATGCATAGCCGGAACTTCAAACGGACTGGTTTCATTTTTCCCTTCAGACGTTCAGTTTATTACCAATACTCCAAGAGCCCGGCTGACTGCATTTTACATAAATGATGTATTGGACACACTACATGCGAACCCCGATGAAATAAAAAATATAAAGTTGAGTGCAAAGCAAAATACGTTTTCGCTTGACTTCTCGCCTGTTTCATTTTTTCATACTGCAAATTGCAGTTTTGAATATAAACTTGACGGCTATGATGATGACTGGATAAAAAGCGGTTCCGCAAAATATACCCGGTATAGCAAGATCCCACCGGGAAAATACTCATTTATGTTACGGGTATTGGATAATCAGGGGAACCCAAGTCCATATGATAAGGTATTGGCAATTGAGATCGCAAAATCTTTTTGGCAAACTAACTTTTTTAAAGCAAGCCTTGTTGTAGTGTTCATTTTGGTGGGTTGGTTATTTCTCAAATGGTATTCAAACGAAAAGATGAAAAAACAGAAAAGAGAGCTCGACAAATTAAAAGCGATAGAAAAAGAAAGGACCCGGATTGCAACTGATATGCATGATGATCTTGGTGCCGGTCTGTCACGGATCAAATTTTTGAGTGAAACAATTGGCATTAAAAAACAACGACAGCAATCTTTTGATGAAGACATTGGCAAAATAAGAGAATACAGTCACGAAATGATCGATAAAATGGGAGAGATCGTTTGGGCATTAAATGAAAAGAACGATACATTAAGTGACTTGCTGTCCTACACCCGTTCTTATGCAGTTGAATATTTGTCGCAAAATGGGATAACATGTGAAGTAAAGGCTCCCGATCATTTTCCAACAACTTTTGTCAGCGGTGAATTCAGACGCAATATTTATTTGACCATAAAAGAAGCATTGCACAATATTGTAAAACATGCCCAGGCTTCTTCTGTTATCATCAAGGTCGATATCAACTCAAAACTAAAAGTAGAGATACAAGATAACGGGATAGGTTTTGACCGGACTAAAATAAGAGCATTCAGCAATGGATTGTCAAATATGGAGTCACGGATCATGGACATCAATGGAAGGTTAGAAATACTGAATGGGCAGGGCACCATAATAAAAATTGCAGTTCCGTTGCCGTTATAACTTTTGTTCTATTTGCAGGGCGACCCGATAAAATTATTTTCGAGATTCATGAGTATTACATTAGCCATAGTAGAGGACCTGGATGAAGTGAGAGACGGACTTAAGAATTTTATTTCCCTTAGCCAGGATTTTAGAGTACTGGATATTTTCAAGACGGCAGAAGATGCCGTGATTGGCCTTCCAAAATTGAAGCCTGACATCGTTATCATGGATATCAGTCTTCCCGGTATGAATGGAATTGAATGTATCAGGCAGGTAAAAGATAAAAGCCCGCGTACACAATTCATGATGTTCACTGTTTATGAAAACGATGAAAAGGTTTTTGAGGCATTGAAAGCCGGCGCCTCGGGTTATTTGCTTAAAAATACAGGGCTTGTCCAGTTGATCGAATCATTAAAAGAACTTCATAATGGCGGCAGCCCGATGAGTGCCAATATTGCCCGTAAATTGGTTACACTATTCAGAAACGAACAAAGAGAAACGGCAAAGCTGGAAATTCTAAGCAACAGGGAAAACGAAATTCTTCAATTACTTTCAAAAGGACTATTGTATAAAGAGATCGCTGACCAACTTTCTATTTCTGTCAGCACAGTTCGCCAGCATATTCATCATATTTACGAAAAGCTGCATGTCCAGAATCGTACTGAGGCGATTAACAAGGCATTTGGCAAGAAATAAGAAGATAATTATTAATTATTATGCTTTAAATCCTTCCCTGCTTTCAATAATTAATAATCAATAACCTTAATAACTTTTGTTCTATTGCAAAACACCTATTGTAAACTTTTGTTCTATTGCCTGCCCTTTTCACTACTGGTAAATTTATTTTCAAATAAATCTTTATGCGCCGCTCTTTTGCATTCTTACTGCTTGCTTGTATAATTACCTCTTCTTTGTATTCACAGCGATTGTTGGATTCTGTTAGATCCACCTACCTTAAAATGAATATGCCTGTAGGAGCCGCCAGACAAACAAAGTCGGATCTTATTGCAAAAACAACAGCACTGCTGGATTCTTTCACTATCTCCAGGGACTATAGTTTAAATCCTTATAAGGCAGAAACATTTGTTTTCCGTGCCGACTCCCTTCGGTCGGGATATGACTCAATAAGATCAAGATTAAACCTGAATAATTTTACAATAAACAATTTCAGCGGCACTGATTTCTATGCTATCAAAAAAGATAGTCTTACTTATCT
>JAICPX010000205.1 GCA_025929635.1 Chitinophagaceae bacterium | reverse complement strand
AACAGATTTCAAACTGGTAAAAGAATTAGGCCTTGAATTCCTGAGATATGGTCCTCCATATTATAAAACTCACCTCGCACCTGGAAAATATGACTGGGACTTTTCTGATGCAACCTTCAGTTACTTAAAAAAACTGCACATAACACCGATCGTGGATCTTTGTCATTTTGGTGTACCTGATTGGATTGGAAATTTTCAAAACCCGGATTTTCCCCAATACTTCGCGGAATACGCAAGGGCGTTTGCACAAAGATTTCCGGACCTGCAATTGTACACTCCCGTCAACGAAATTTTCATTGCAGCCATGTTTTCCGCGCAGTATGGCTGGTGGAATGAGCGATTGAAATCGGACAAGTCATTTGTCACAGCATTAAAACATTTGTGCAAGGCAAATGTCATGGCAATGCATGCGATATTAGAGGTACAGCCGGAAGCCACTTTTGTTCAAAGCGAATCATCGGAATATTTTCATGCAATGGATCCGCTTGCGGTGCCATTAGCCCGATTCCTGAACCAAAAAAGATTCCTTTCTCTTGACTTTACATATGGGTATCCACTAAATGTTACGATGTATGAATACCTGCGTGCAAATGGGATGACCAGTGATGAATATTATTGGTTTACAAAAAACCAGGTGAAAGCGAGTTGCATAATGGGTAATGACTATTACGTCACAAATGAACATTTAGTTTTCCCGAATGGCCATACCCAGGCTGCCGGCGAAATATTCGGGTATTACGTGATCACCAGCCAGTATTATAGACGATACAAGCTGCCGATCATGCATACTGAAACAAATATCAAGATGCCTGCTTCAAAAGAATGGTTGTTGAAACAATGGGCCAATGTACACCGCCTAAAACATGATGGTATACCGATCGTGGGATTTACATGGTACAGTCTCTGTCACCAGGTTGACTGGGACTCTGCATTGCGGAATGATGCGGGTGTTGTAAATGAACTGGGGCTTTACGATCTTGATCGCAAAATAATGCCCGTTGGAGAAGCCTATAAAACGCTTATTGAAAACTGGAAGGAAGTATTGAATACGGAGAGCTTTGGTCTTGTTTTCGACAACTGGTGATCAGCGGACGAACTCGATATCTTTTTTGATAATATCCGCAGTAAACAAAGAGAAAAGCTCAGTAGCTTCCATTTCATTTTTTTTACCTTTCAATTCGTCGGAAGGTTTTTCTTTGAAAGGAAGGATCGCATCAATTTTCAATTTTCTCAGCGCTTTCACCACTTTTGATCTCTTTATCGTTTTTTTCATAGTCATTTTATCAGCGATAATTATGCCTAAAACAATGTTAACGAATTTTGTTGGTGAGTTGTCCGAATCAGGAAGCTATGACAGAAAAATTACAGGCGGATTAAATATATTTTAATGTGAACTGTATATGATCGTTGAAACAATTTTTTTCAGGCGATGGTTTGAATTTTATTCTGGGGCAAATCTTACACAAACGCGTGTTTATTTTGAGCAAGGGTTATTTCATTTCTAAGTATGATAGAGCTTCCCCGCTATTCAAGATCTTTGTATGCTCGATGAGTATAACATGCGCTCCGCCTGCTTGTTCTCCAAGATCCCTCAATGCTCTTTTTTCAATATCCGCTAACCCGCCTTCGACACTTTCCACCTGCTGAATTACAACTTTCAGCTGTTGCCGGGCAAGTCCCAATTCTTGTAATAGCGAGCGGATAAGGCTGTCCGCATTTATAAAGCTGGAAACAACAATTCTGCTTGTTGAAAAAGCGTCCATTGCAGTTTTGGAAACAGTTTCTCCTGTTTTGAGATTCGTGATCTCAATTTTATTTGTGGAGATCTTTATATAGACCGGGATTTGTTTGAAGAAATCAAACATCGGGTAAAGCTAATTCATCATTGGATGTGGATCGCCATTATTCATACCAATTGATGAATAATCTTTGATCACATCGTATAAAGTTCCTCTTTCCACCGGTCGACGTTTTGCCTGTCTTATTAACGCTACCAACTCTTCAGTTGTCATGGACGGATTTTGTTCTTCTGCGCCTGCCATGCTGTAGATCTTTGTAGTATCGTCAATGGTGCCATCAATATCATTTACACCAAATGATAAACTTAACTGTGCATTCTGGCGGCCAAGCATCGGCCAGTATGCTTTCAGGTGAGGGAAGTTGTCCAGGTAGATACGGGCCACTGCATACATCTTCATATCTTCTACAATATTGCTTTCAGGCACATTGCTCATATCATTATCCTTATTACGGAATTTGAGTGGAATAAAAGTATTAAAGCCCCCTGTTTTGTCCTGAAGGTGCCTCAGGCGACTCATGTGGTCGATCCGGTGAGAATAATTTTCAATATGACCATAGAGCATCGTGGCATTGCTATGCATTCCAAGTTTATGCGCAGCTTCATGAATCGCAAGCCAGCCATTGGTATCAACTTTGTCTGCACAGATCTTTTCCCGTACTTCCTGATCAAATATTTCGGCGCCGCCACCGGGTAAGGAATCCAACCCCGCATTTTTTAAATAGGTCAATCCTTCTTCATTACTCATTTTTGCTTTGCGAAACATGTAATCAAGCTCTACCGCCGTAAATCCTTTAATATGTAATGAAGGCCTGTGTACTTTTATTTTTCTTAAAACATCCGCAAAAAATTCCAGATTCATTTTTGGATGAACACCACCTACGATATGCACCTCGGTCACCGGCTGCCCGTCATATTTCTTTACCATATGCAACATCTGTTCGGCAGAAAGTTCCCATCCTTCCTCACGATGTGCATATAAACGGCTATAGCTGCAAAAGTTACAGGTAAATACACATACATTGGTTGGCTCGATATGAAAGTTCCGGTTGAAATATGTAATGTCGCCATGCTTCTTTTCCCGGATATAATTAGCAAGCGAACCAAGAAAGGGGAGAGAACCTTTTTCAAATAGAAGAATTCCCTCATCATCTGTTATTCTTTGCTCGTTAAGAATTTTTCTCTGAATATCAACAAGCTCTTTGGGTAAACTGTTAAGTGCCTGCCCGGCAATGTCTGAAAGCATCTGGATGATTTGCCGGCAAATTTAGCCTATAAACAAATAGCCCTGACGATACTGTCAGGGCTATTTTGTTATTTACCACTGATTCTTATCAGTACTTCACGATCTGAACATTGACATTCCTGTTGCTATCCTCATATCCAAGATTCACGGTGTAAGTACCAGCTGCTCTGCCACCGAGATCGATCTGGACATATTTCTCGCCGCCGCCCGGGAATTGCTTGCTGTACACCAACTGACCAACTGAATTGTACACGTTGATATATCTCAGGGATGTCGGAACCTGGTAGTGCCATACACCAAATGTTGATCTGAACGGATTTGGCAGGATCAGGTAACCCTGGTTCTTTAATTTCTGCGGAAGTGTTTGAGTCCTTAGGTTAATATCGTCTAAATAGAAGTTATTTTCAATATTACCGCTGAACCTGTATACGATCTGGAACAAAGGCTCTGTTGAACCCAACCATTGACCTAAGTTCAATGAATCTTTTCTCCATTCATTTGCTTTCGGAACAAATGAAAGCATTGAAGTCTGGAAGTTTGGATCATTCACCGTTTGCAGGTCTTCCCCATATTTTTTATAAACTGCAGTAAATGTGTTACCGCAATCTCTTGACAGCAATACAGTGAGTGTATCCAGTCTTGAGCCTGTAGTACCGGGTAATGTTCTTGTAAGGTGAGCAAGGCTGAATGACAGGAAGATCGAGTCAATACCTGAGTAGCTGTAGTTTGGCATTGCAAGATCATCAACGCGATCCACATTGGTATTTGCATAATCATTAAAGTAGGCAGAACCAGCAGCCCTGTTACCAACCGACGCATTGCGTGTCCATGTAATATCAGCATTCGGATTTATGATCTGCCAGTTCGATGGTGGGAAGGTTGCACTTGAGAAATCTTCCGTTACTGTACCTGGTAAAGGAATTACCTGGCTTACAGAATAAGATTTTACTAAGGTATCATTTGTAAGATCTTCATCGGCAACGTTATTAGGCAGGCTGGTATACACTTTGATCGAGTGATTACCCACAGCTCCCAATGCAGCCGCTGACAGGGTAACTGTTTCCACCTGGTTTCTTGCCAGGTTACCGGTCCAGTCCAGCGTGGTGATAGGCCCGGTTCCATCTATCTGGTAATTTATTTTTACGGCCGTAAGATTTATTTTACCATAGTTCTTAATAACAACGACTGGCGCCTGTGAGCTTGTACAAACTTTCGCATCAGGTTTATTGATGGCGATCACACCGGCATCATTATTTGGAAATATCTTTTTGTCGATATTGATGTCATCAAGATGCATATTATTACCAAACTGGTTGATAGCCCGGAACTGAACCTGAATATTTCCTGACGGGATGCGGCTGCTCAGGTCGATTGATTTTCTTACCCACTGATCAAGCGCCGAGGGGAAATAACCTGCGCCCGTAGTTGGAGATGCACCTTCAGGGGCTACAAAAGCGGTATCGTTTCTTACATTATAAACTATTTGGAATGTTTGTCCGCAATCGGCAGACACCATTACCTGGAACTGATCAAATGGGAACCCGGGGAATCCCCGCCATGCACCCCAGAAACTTACCCAAAGTGAGTCGGCCGTACCAATTGCATATGGTGGAGTTCTCAGGTCATCAGTTTGTCCCGCAGCTACATAGTTAAAATGATCAACATATGCTTTTGCAGTACCCGAATGCGCAACACCTGTTGTCGTTCTCAACCATGTAATACCGTTGTCCGGATTATTTCTGATCCATCCAACCGGCGGGAATGTTGCAGTTTCAAAACCTTCAACCAATGGCAACGCGCCACCCGCACCCCGGGTACCAGTAACGGTCATGCAATCATTTGCCGGGTCAGAATCGGCATTGCCGTTAGGTAATGACGTGCATATTTGAATTGAGTTTGCACCTAACACAAGCGGCACCGCATTTAATGGAACATTCACGGTGGCTAATGAAGCAAGATTTCCTGTCCAGGGAAATGTTTGAACTGTTGTTCCATTTCTTATTACCGTTATGGTTACCGATGTGATCGGATTAGTTCCGGCATTCCTCAAAGTAACGGTCAAAGGTATCGTTGGATCGCAGGTAATAAAACTGGCGGCTGGTGTATTTATCGCTGAAATACTTGCATTATCCGGTGTTAACACCGGCGGCACGCAACCATTCGATGTTTTTAATGAAGCAAGACAGTTGTCAAGTACATATTGCATTCGATCAACCTGCTTCATTGTGAACATGGAATAGCATGCATCATTTGTATAGTCCATGTAATTCTGGTAATTGAAGCCCGGGGTCGCACCAGAGCATGCATCAGTTTGTAAACCTGAGGGGCAACCGGCAGTGGCACCAGCCTGGTTTGGGGTATCCCCAATTGATTGATCAGTAGTTCCGCCAGCTAATGATGCGGGAAGAGCACAGGTGCTGCCGCCAACGCCACGGAAATCTGAATTTGTACACCCGCTTTCATCGCCCCAGATATGTAATAGACTAAAGCAATGACCTAATTCATGGGGAAGTGTGCGACCAAGGTTAAATGATGGATCAACATAAGCCGGGTTATTGCCAAAGCCTTCAAATGCCAGTACTACTCCAAATTCATTTGCATTACCAGTACCGGGAAACTGCGCTACACCAAGTAAACAGTTACCAACTTCACCAACCCATACATTCAAAAATCTTGTTGGGTCCCAGGCATCACTACCACCTTGTGCAGTATGCTTAAGCATATTGTAATTGTTTCCTGTACAAAGAGTGCCACCTGTCAGGGAAGATAAGGTTCTTGTGATCCCGGTAGCCGGATTATTGTTCGGATCTCTTTGTGCAAGGCAAAACTGTATTTGACCATAATCGCGGTAAGCACGGATACTTTGAAAAAGGGGAGCATTTGTACTATCTGCATTCGCGCCTCTGAAATCTTCATTTAATTTATTAAGCTGCCAGAGCACATCTGCATCTGTAACCTGGGCAAGTCTTGTTGAATTACCTACAATATGAAATACGATGGGAATAGTAACAACAACATTTGTCCTGCTGGTTCTGTTCGCAGGCTCAGGAGCAATAAGAACCTGGTTTCTGTCGATCTGGGGATTTTGCTGATACCAGATTTCAAGACCTTCCATAGTGGCACAATGTAAGCGTTCACCGGTAGGGTTGATAGGTTGTGTCCTTTGTTGAGCAAATGATCCGCTAAGTCCTAGGAGTAAAATAGCCGTAAATGCCAGAAAAGTAAATTTTTTCAAAGCAGTATTGTTTTGGGTTAAGAATAAAGTTCGATGCACGCAATATTATGGCTACAAGTTTACAGAATAATAGCCGAAAAAGAAAAATTTGTTTTTCCCCTATACGTGCAAATAATCAAGCTGTTAAACGAACTGTATGAGCGGATATAAAACAATCCGGAAGGACGCTGAATCGCGTGCCGGGCCGCTCAAAAATGATTGCCAAAAAAGTCACCAGATATTGGAACAAATCTGAAATTATTATCTTCCGCTAATTATTCATAGGTAAAAAGGAAAGAATGAACATAAGATTGCGGCTGACTATTATGAGTTTTTTTCAGTTTTATGTGTGGGGTGCGTGGTTACTGACGATTGGGACTTATTGTTTGAATGCTAAAGGCTGGGGATTTGATAAATTTGGAGCGATTTTTTCAACCCTTGCACTTTCTTCCCTTTTCATGCCGGCGTTGACAGGAATTATTGCGGACCGATGGCTGAATGCTGAAAAACTTTATGGGATTTTACACATACTGTATGGAGCCATTTTATTTTATGTACCGAAGGTGAATGATCCCGATACCCTGTACTATGTGATTTTCGCAGCTATGATCTGTTATATGCCAACAATATCCTTATCCAATGCAATTTCCTATTCGATCCTGAAAAGCCGTAATTATGACGTAATAAAAGTATTCCCACCTATTAGAGTTTTCGGCACGATTGGTTTTATAGCGGCGATGTGGACAACAAATCTTTCAGGTAGTAAAGACAATTCAACGCAGTTTTTAATTGCGGCGGTGGGTGCCATTGCGTTGGGCATATATGCATTCACCTTACCAAAATGTCCTCCGCCCAAATTAATTTCAAAAGAAGCAGGAATCATCGAACAATTAGGATTCAAGGCATTCAAGTTATTCGGAAATTATAAAATGGCTCTATTCTTTATTTTTTCTATGTTATTAGGAGCAGCTCTCCAATTAACAAATATGTACGGTGATTCTTTTTTGTCCGGCTTTGAGAATGTACCAGCCTATGAAAGTTCATTTGTTGTAAAATATTCAACCATTATACTTTCTATATCGCAGATGTCAGAGACATTGTTCATCTTGACCATTCCCTTTTTCCTGAAAAGATTTGGGATCAAAACAGTGATGTTGTTTGCAATGTTGGCGTGGGTGTTGCGGTTTGGTCTGTTTGCATTTGGTGATCCATCTGTAATTGGCACGCTGTTGATCATTTTATCCTGCATTGTATACGGAATGGCATTTGACTTTTTTAACATTTCAGGATCATTATTTGTGGAAACCACAACTGATCATAGTATCAGGGCAAGTGCCCAGGGACTTTTTATGATGATGACAAATGGAATAGGAGCCTGGTTAGGCAGTATTGTCAGCAGTTGGGTTATCGGCAAATACTTTATCCTGCCAAACGGAAATAGTGACTGGAATGGCATCTGGCTAAGCTTTGCCGCATATGCTCTTGTGGTTGGAATCTTTTTTGCAATAATGTTCAGGCACAAACATGATCCCACAAAAGTGGGTGCAATTCAGCACTAAAGTTTGATGTTGAAGAAATTAAAGCCCAGGCGCTTTGCTTTAAAAAAGAAAAACCCAAACTCGCTAAGAATCTGGGATTTGTT
>JAICPX010000308.1 GCA_025929635.1 Chitinophagaceae bacterium | reverse complement strand
TGTTATAGTTAACGATGCTGTTGTTGCACATTGGCCGGCTGTTGGTGTAAACGTATAGGTTGTCGTTGCTGTATTGTTGAGTGCCGGTGACCATGTTCCTGTGATGCCGTTCAATGATGTTGTTGGCAATGGTGACAAGCTTGCCCCTGAACATATCGGTGCAACCGGGTTAAATGTTGGAGTCACGCTACTGTTAACCGTGATGGTTACCGATTCTGTCGTGATACAGCCTAGCGCATCTGTAACCTGGAGCGTAACAACAAAATTCCCAAACGTAGAATAAGTATGAACTGCGTTCTGTGTTGTAGCAGTTGTGCCGTCTCCGAATTGCCAGAGAAATGTTGAGTTAGATGTGGGGCAGGTTTTTGTAAAATTATATGTGCCGCAGGCGCCGGGAGTATATGTAAAGTTAGCATCGGGACCAATCTTGGCTGTACCACCACCACAAGCGCCGCCAAATGACAGCGAGAATCCACTATTGGAGGCAGTAAAATTATCTACCAATAATGTATAGACATTACCGGCAACAAGATTTACCGTGCTGCTCAAACAAGTTGAAGCACCACCGCCGGGTGCGGACCAGTTTCCCCATGCTCGTGGAAAATTTCCACCGCCGCAAGGATCACCACCAGTAGCAGCTCCACAATTCTGAACACCTGGTTCACTGCCCGCACAGGAACTTATACCGGTAGAACCCCTGCACCCGCTCCAGTTACACGCAATAGAATTGCCTTTGGTTGTGCATCCATTAGGATCTGAAGTAATATCCCACAATGCCCAGTCATAATCGTCATTCCCATTGATAGGATTGATATTAAATTCCAGTGTGCCGTTACATCCTGCGGTAAACTTGAACCATTTGGATTGCCGTTCCCCACCAATTCCCCAGCATGAATTAGCTGTAGTAACTTCCTGCGAACCGAAACCAGCATTGGAAGTCGATTGCGAAAATGTGTTTGAATTGCACAGGATCGCAGCGTTGTTACAATCTTGACCCGCAGTAGTAGGCGGCGAAGTAGTGGTAAGACATGTTTGAAAAGGGCCAGGGGTTCCACCATTTGTATTGGAGACAGTATAATAATAAGTAGTTCCACCTACCAACCCGGTGAATGATGCATTTAGCGGTGAAGGTCCGCATTGACTTCCCACAATACTGAATCCACCGGCACAGGTTCCCTGCACAAGAATTAATTCGACATTCCCCGACCAGGGTGCAGATGCAGTGATTGTAAATTGCGCCTGTGATCCGGTAGATGTAAATGTGTACCACACATCAGGATGGTTGCCTCCGCCCTGGCAGCCAACAGATCCCTGCCAGCTATCACCGGCACCAACCGTGGTTCCATTATTACATGAGCCGTTGGGAGTTGTAATAGTTGCAGTATTGCAGTTATCATTCGCGGGTTGGGCAAAAATAAAAGCAACAGAAAATAATAAGAACCCTAGTGTTAATGATTTTTTCAAATGAAAGGGTTTCAAAAGATTATTTTCTCAACAATTTCACAGGACTTGCAGTTTTGAAGTAGATGGTAAAGCAGGGTCCATTCTCCAGCATTACACTTAACCAATTTTTTATTCTAACTCCTGTTCAATACTTTGATTACAGGGCCCTTCACTTACATCATTGAAAGACACACTAATTTACGCACATATTTCCGGAATGAAAATGAATGGCGGGAGCATAAAAAGAGATGAATGTCCCAACGAGAAGGCTGCAAGTATAATTGAAAATCAACAGTCTTGATTCATTCGCCCAGGCCTATCAACGACTATCGCATTTTAGTAAAAATACTTCACCACGTATCTATTCCTGAAATACCTTCTTTAAATAGGCCGTATTCGCCCCATAATTGTATTTTGTATCTGAAGGTTTTTTAGCATCGCGGCTGCGTTCAATAACCAGCCAGCCCCTCCAACCCATTTCGTCGAGCGTTTTTTTTACTTTGTACATATCGATCTGTGGGTCGTTTTCCAACCATACACTGTCTTTGTTGGTAGCATGTATCATGCAGATACGGTCTTTGCCTAAGATTTTTAATTCACTGATCAGGTCTCTTCCTTCTTTCAACGGGTTAGAGAAATTGAAATAGATCTTTATGGCCGCTGAACCGATCTCTTTCAACAACTGCACTTCTTCTTTGGCTGATAAAGCAGTTTCAATACCGATCACCACATTGGCGGCTTCAGCCATCCTGCCTGCCACTTTCAGTCTTGCTACCACTGAATCTCTTACCTGGGGTTTATTTTTCAGGTCACATTGTACACCAAGTGGCAAAAAAGCCGTCTTTACATTCATCAGTTGCATGGTCTTTATACAATCTTCAATGCTGCGTTTATATTCCTCTCTCCCACAAAATGATTGAGCATAATAACCAGTCATCGCCAAAGAAAATATCTCGACATTATTTTCTTTCGCCGTTTTTAAGAACCGGTTACGTACAGAATCGATGAGCAACTGGTTATCGAAAGTGGGGCGATTGCCAAGACCACCCATATCCACTTCCACTCCATCGGCTTTTAATTGTGCCGTCAAAGGAATTGCACCGAGTTTTTGTCTTTTCAATAACATCAGGTCAATCAATCCTATTTTATATCGTTGATCGCTTTTTGTCCGCCCGGATGACCCGGTCGGACGAGCCCTTTGTATTTCCTGCGCAAATAATTTTTCCAAATTCTCAAATCCCTTTACTGCATGAGCAGGCAAGTTCTCTCCATTTTTCCCAAACACATAAAATGCATCTTCCCGTTCAAGTGTAATGGTCGTATCGGCAATGGTTCCATCGTCGGCTTGTACTGGTTTTAAATTCAAACCAAGATGTTTTGCAAAAAACTCATACACAGCTTTGCGTTTGTTAAAACCAAAATCATGTTTATCATTTGGCAAATGCACATTGATCACATTATCGGGTTTACCGTACCAGCTATACATTTTTTTCAAATAATGAAAATCATGCTCAGGCATTCGATCCGTCCAGTCTCCGCCATCACTTACCACGAGTTGAGGTTGTGGTGCTGCCATTGCCGCTAGTTCTACATGATTTGTCCGCCCGGCACAACCATGTACGTTGGCACCGCTCTCGCAAGGACAACCACCATAGAAATAGGAAGAAAGCATTACAACAGGTGCAGAAACGTTGATGCGATCATCGACAGCAGTCAAATAAACTGTTTGCGTACCGCCGCCGCTTCCGCCAACAATGGCTACACGACTTGTATCAGCATCTTTTTGAGATAATAAATAATCCAGAATTCTTTTTCCGGCCAATAATTGCATTGTCAATGCCAGGCTGCGGCGATGATCTTCATACTTGAACTGTAACATCGATTCACCCCAGGCAAACATGTCATAATTAAATATCATGCCTCCCATTTTTGCTATTGCGGCAGATGTATATTGACAATCGGGACGATATCGATGTTTGTCCCAATGTCCCTGCGGATGCAGTATCACCGGGATCTTTCCTTTATATTTTTCCGGCTTGTATAAGGAACCATTTACCCAAACACCGGGCAATATTTCTATTGCTAAGTTTTCAATTGTATAGCCATTCATTTTTCTGAAGTTGGCCCTGACCGGTGCGGTGCCCGGTGAAGCGGGAAAAGGACTTAACTGCGCTGCTTCAAGAAAACAGGCTTTGAGATCAGCTTTGCGTTTTTCCCATTCCTCAACATCTTTATATTGT
Organism: Chitinophagaceae bacterium; assembly: GCA_025929635.1. Taxonomy (GTDB): domain Bacteria; phylum Bacteroidota; class Bacteroidia; order Chitinophagales; family Chitinophagaceae; genus VBAS01. The sequence goes on along the minus strand of JAICPX010000308.1, from coordinate 2,142 downwards.
GATGCGATGCGATCCAGTTCTGCCCAACCATCCGCAACATTCCAGCGATAGTATTCATAGTTACCCAGCTTATACACTTTGTCCTTTTCTTTCTTGGCGACCATGTCGAATGGTGAAAGGACATTGTCCAGTGTTACTTCAACATCCGTCCTGTATCGCCATTCGGCATAGTTCACAAATTTGTCGGCAATGAGTTTTTCATCATATTTTATTTGTACATCGTAGCGCTTTTGAATGTCGTTCAATACTTCTTTGAGTGGCTTGCGATAGTTGTTTTCAGTGTTGAGTTGGGCATAAAGAGAATTAAACCACAGAGACACAAAGACACAGAGAAACACGAAGAGTTTCACGCAGCGACGCAAAGAAAGGTATGGTGAAGCGCGGGTCGTCGTAGAGACAAGGCAGGCCTTGTCTCTACAAAACAAAACCACGATCAATGTTGAGTAGCGAACAGAACCTTGAACCCTTCGAATTTTCTCAGGGGAGGCTGTGCGTCGCAACAAAAGCACCATAGTAGCAATGGCGCTGACGACATAATTAAAAAAATCTTTCATCGTATCAGTGTTTACAAATGCCGGTTTTGTTTCCAGCTGCTGTATAATAAATTTTTTTCGAGTACGGGTTTTGGATAAAATAAACTGGCGATATAACCAACCACGATCACAACAAGATGACTGTACACGCCAAGCATCAGCTTGTGATGTGTAAAATTAAAGCTTCCGAGGTCGAGTAAGAGCTTTGGATCTTTCAGACCGATGGGCGTGGAGGTAAGAAATGCATAAGCCGTAAAAAGAATACATACGATAATACCGATGTTGACACCCTGCCAATTGGCCCTTGCACTAAAAAGACCCAGCAAAAAAATACCGACAATGCCACCGGAAAAAATTGCATAGATGGTAAAGATGACACCGAGCACGCCTTCATTGCCTGCGAGCAAATAAAGTGCACCGATGACAATGGAAAGTAGTCCCGAGATAACTACAAATAATTTACTGGTGAAAAGATATTGCTTGTCGGTTTTATGTGGCCGGAGTTTTTTGTAATAATCCTGGATGCCGACAGCGGCAAGAGAATTGAGATCAGCGCTAAGACTGCAGATGGCTGCACTGATCAACGCCGCTACAATGAAACCTATGACGCCGGTTGGTAATTGGGTCATGATAAAATGAGGAAATACCGCTTCTGCTTTCATGCCTTCGGGTAATGGTTGTTGTTTATAAAATACAAACAACGCCGTACCGATGAACATAAAGATGGTCCAGATAGGAACGGTGAGTGAAATACCAAGCAATGATGCCTTCTCGGCTTGTTTATCCGATTTGGCAGTAAGATAACGTTGCACAACAGTTTGATCAGTTCCATATTTCTGTATTGCATAAAATGCACCATTAATGATCATAATGATCAGGCTAAGTCGTGTGAACGTAATATCATATGGACCAAAACCCGTACGATTATTTTCCGATGCAACTTTTATGGCTTCGGGTACGCCGCCTTTGATGCTAAACAACAATACGCCCAGGCAAATGATACCACTTGCGAATAGCATGAAACCCTGGAAAACATCAAGCCAGATGACGGCTTGCATGCCTCCTTTGAGATTTACAATCACCAGCACAGCACCAACAATCGCTAATATTAAGAATGGATTAATGGCTGTCATTTCTTTGATGGCAACGGCAATCAAAAACAGTACGGTCCCCATGCCTGCAAATTGTCTTATGACGAACGATAAAGAGCTGTAATACCGGGCAAAACCACCAAAACGTTTTTCAAAATACTCATAGGTGCTGAGACCAATTACTTTTCTGTACAAGGGGACGATAAACCAGATTGCACCAAGTAACACGATCGGGACCATTAAGCCTTGTACTAATAATATCCAGTTACTGGCGTACCCCTGTGCAGGATAGCCGAGGAATGTGACGCTGCTGATCAATGTTGATAGTAATGATAACCCTAATGCCCATGCCGGAAAATTTCCCTTAGAGAGAAAATAGTTTTCAGTAGTCTTTTGTCGTTTGGCAAATCGAAATCCAAGCCATAGCGTAATGCCTAATACAATTAAGATGATTAAATAGTCTATGAAATGTAAATGGTTCATTACTGGGAAACCTCACTCCATTCCCCTCTCCTTGC